>CALXUL010000047.1 GCA_944391635.1 uncultured Clostridia bacterium
ATACATCTGAAGATTCAAGCGTTATAGAAGTGTACACCGACGGAGATTCAGGCTGGGTTATTCTCTGCGAGCCTAAAGGCTATTCAGGCACAATTTCGATGGTTGTCGGAGTCAATAATGACCTTACAGTAAATGGGGTTGATATTACCAGCCAATCGGAAACTGCCGGGCTTGGCGCTAACTGTGTTAACGAGGAATTTAAAGGTCAGTTTACCGGTAAGACTTCCGGAATTACAGTTACCAAAAACGGCGCATCAGATAACGAAATAGATGCAATATCCTCGGCAACTATTACATCAAAGGCAGTAACAAAAGGCGTAAATGACGCACTTAGCGCCGCTGAAGAACTTGCGGAGGTGAATAAATAATGGCAGAAAAGAAAAAATCGGTGTTTTTAAACGGTCTTATTTATGAGAATCCTACCTTTGTCCAGCTTCTCGGCATGTGCCCTACGCTTGCTACAACTACAAGCGTGAAAAACGGCATTGGTATGGGGCTTTCTGCGACAGCAGTTTTGATATTATCAAATATTCTTATCTCACTGCTTAGAAAGGTTATTCCCGATAAGGTTCGTATTGCTGCGTATATTGTAATTATAGCAGCGTTTGTTACAATTGTTGAAATGTGTCTTAACGCATATGTCCCCGATCTTGCTGCACAGCTTGGAATTTTCATTCCGCTTATTGTGGTAAACTGCATAATTCTTGCAAGAGCTGAGGCGTTTGCATCAAAGAATACTGTCTGGAACTCATTCTTAGACGGTGCAGGTATAGGTCTTGGGTTCACCTGTGCCCTTACAATCATATCTGCCGTACGTGAATTTCTTAGTGCCGGAACAATACTTGGAATCGAAATTTACGGCGAAACAATCAAACCTATGGCAATAATAGGTATGCCTCCGGGCGGATTTATTATACTTGGACTTTTGATTGCACTTATTAATTTTATCATCGCAAAAAGAAAGGCAGGGAATAAAGAATGATGGAAGTTATATCAGTTATAATCGCTGCCCTCTTTACAGAAAATTTTGTTCTGGTTAAATTCTTAGGTATATGCCCTTTTCTCGGGGTCTCCAAAAAAACCGAAACTGCAATAGGTATGGGAATGGCGGTTACATTCGTTATGGCAATTGCCTCAGCCTGTACTTGGACAGTGAATCATTTTCTGCTTGAGCGGTTTTCGCTTGAATACTTGCAAACTATTGTATTTATACTTATAATTGCAGGATTAGTGCAGTTTGTAGAAATGTTCGTAAAAAAGACACTTCCTTCACTTTACAGTGCGCTTGGTATATATCTGCCTCTTATTACAACAAACTGTGCAGTATTGGGTGTGGCTCTTTTAAACGTACAAAACGGATACGGTTTTATGTTGTCGATAATATATGGAACTTTCGCAGCACTCGGCTTCTCACTTGCAATCGTTCTGTTTTCTGGCATTCGTGAATACATCGATGAAAACAATGTGCAAGAATCATTTAGAGGCTTTCCGATTGCTTTGGTAACAGCAGGGCTTATGGCTATTGCGTTTACCGGATTTTCCGGTTTTTCGATTTGAGGGGGGTGGAATATATGAGTGAAATATTACTCCCAATTGCCATTGTAGGCGGAACAGGTTTACTCTTTGGATGCTTGCTTGCATTTGCTTCAATTATTTTTAAAGTAACAAAAGATGACCGGATAGAAAAAATAGAACAAACACTCCCTGGCGCAAACTGCGGAGCATGCGGATATGCCGGCTGCTCAGCGTATGCAGCAGCAATAGTTGAGGAAAATGCACCACTATCCTGCTGCAGCGTCGGAAAAGACCCTGTTGCAAAAAAGATTGCAGCAATTATGGGGAAAGAGGCAGAAAAAGTCGAACCAAAAGTTGCACGCGTATTATGCGCCGGTACTAGCGGGGTTGCAGAGAATAAGTATGAATATTACGGAATACAGGATTGTGTAGCTGAAGCGAAACTTGCCGGCGGAGCAAAAGCTTGTCCTAACGGGTGCCTTGGGCTTGGGAGCTGTGTGCGTGCATGTAAATTCGGGGCAATGTCTATCGTTGACGGGATAGCAAGAGTGGATGAATCAAAATGTACAGCATGCGGTGCCTGTCTTAAAATATGCCCTAAACATATTATTGTATTTGTACCGCTTGAAAATAAGGTATGGGTTCCCTGTTCCAATACAGACAGAGGTCCTGAAACAAACAAATACTGTAAGGCAGGATGTATAGGATGTAAAATCTGTGAAAAAACCTGTCCGGTAGAAGCTATTAAAGTCATTAATAACCACGCTGTTATTGACTATGAAAAATGCATTAGCTGCGGATTATGCGCAGATAAATGCCCCAAAAAACTGATTCACAAAAGCAATGCATAAGGTACAAAAACCATCCATATTACGGATGGTTTTTGTTTTATATATTGGTAACTGTTTAATATACAGAATACAAAAGACTTTATTATACTCACAAAGTTCCAGCTTACTAAAATCTAAATAATCTTATAACAAATTAATCTGTAATTATACGATTATACAAAGTCTTATCTGATAATAAATCTAAAACTCTGACAAGCTTACACAAACCAATAAAAAAACTGACCTCTAAACAATATTGAGGTCAGTTTTATTTTCAACCATTGTGCAAAATCTAAAGTAAGTAAGATGCCCTGTATACAAAGAAATATAGCAGCATACCTACGCTATTTTAATTATATCTACTTGTAGATTTATTTCAATTCTTTAAAATCTACGCCTTTTACAGTTGTAATCTCCATTGGCTCCCCGCCAACATCTACAGTTTTGTTTTGCAAAATGTTTGACCGCAGATCTGTTATAGAATCAACAGTGTCAAAATGTGTGACAAGCACTTCAGGTTTCATATAAGTTCTCATTGTGTTTCCTCCTTAAATCACTCTGCTGCTTCTGTTGTCGTAAAATTGACAAACGGTGAAACAGTAAGTTTGCTTATTTCCGTATCAAAAGTTTCAGTAGGAATGTTATATACGGTTATACCAAAAGCAATATCACCTTTTCCGGAAATTGGACTAATTTTTGTTTTCTGTGTAACAGGTTTTCCGCCTGCAACACCTATTTCATACCCAACTTCATTTACTATTGCACCATTTAATGAAAATGTTGCAACATATGCGGCAGAAAATACATCTCCAAAGGGTTCCCTAATATAATAACTCACGCCGCCCTCACCTGTAACTGATTCAGGACGACCATATTTATAATAATATGTGTCTGTATTGGTACCATCATTTATCTTAAGATAGTATATTCCATTTTTATTGGGCAAATCACGTACGGTATAAGAAATATCTGTCTGGGTCCTGTCATACTGGTTAACATACTGAATAGTATCATTACTTTCAGTTTCGCCAACTTTAGCACTTAACAATGTTATATCACCAGTAGCTCCTGTTACTGTTATATTAATTACATCTCCTGCGTTTACTGCCAGCATTGGTGCCTGCTCAGTCTGTGTTTCTTTGATATCACCAATTCCTCCCTCACTGCTAACACCGTCAACCGCTGCACTTACAGTAACTGCCATAGATAACGCCATAAGCGCAGATGCCAGGAATAATGCCTTTTTCATAAGTAAAACCTTCCTTTCGTTATTACATCAATTCTATAACGCAAAATTACATTTCGCGTCTACCTTCTAAAGCTTTTATAAGTGTAACATCATCTGCATATTCTAAATCACCGCCAACCGGGATACCGTGAGCTATTCTTGTCACTTTAACTCCCATTGGCTGTAAAAGCTTTTGTATATAAACCGCAGTAGCCGTTCCGCTAACCGTCGGATTGGTAGCCATAATAACTTCTTTAACTTCATTTGTAAGCCGTACAAGCAGTTCTTTAATTTTTATATCTTCAGGAGTGATACCATCTATCGGTGAAAGAGCTCCATGAAGGACATGGTATAAACCTTTATATTCATTGGTTTTTTCTATTGCCGCAACATCCTTCGGCGTTTCAACCACGCATATAACGCTTCTGTCACGCTTTTGTGATGAACAAATCGGACATGGAACCGTATCGGTTAGATTTTGACATTCAGGGCAAAAACTGATTTTCTTTTTTGATGACAATATCAAACTACTCATCTTTTCAACATCAGCCTCTGACATCGTCCCCAAAATGTAAAATGCAATACGTTCTGCGCTTTTTCGTCCAATACCCGGAAGCTGCGCAAACTGTTCTATTAAAATCTCTATCGAAGGCGCATGCATAATCAGAACAATCCAGGAATGTTTATACCGCCTGTAATGGCGCTCATAGCTTCATTCATCATATCATCAGCCTTTTTTATGGCATCATTAACTGCAACCATTATAAGATCTTCCAGCGTTTCAATATCGTCAGGATCAACTACATCAGGTTTTATCTTTATTTCTTTAATTTCTTTTTTGCCACTGACTACAACAGTTACCATTCCTCCGCCAGCAACTGCTTCAACAGTTTTCTCTTCAACTTCACTTTGAATTTGCTCCATTTGCTCCTGCATTTTCTGTGCCTGTTTTACCACGTTTGACACATTTTTATTAGCATTCATACCTGAGCCGCTAAATCCCTTATATTTTCCCATTTTCCGTATATCTCCTAAATTTTATTCTTCTTCTATCTGTCTCTTTTCTTCGTCAGACAAAAATTCTTCGCCGCTTTCCTCCATCTCGGACTGCTCATAATTCTCATTTTCAGGATTATATTCCAAAAACTCGCTTGAATCAGTTACCTCAACAATCTCTGGAAAGTTTTCTATCAGATTATCTATTGGGTCAGCACCAGTTTCAGTATTTATTACTTCATTTTTACTGGGAATGGTATCGTTTTCTTTTTTCGCATCAGAATTGGATTTTATACTCCAATAATCTATAATATTGTCTTCAATATCATCAAGAAACGCTGTTTTTACTGCAAACTCAAACCCAGTTACCTGAAGAATAACATCTTTAATTTCTCCAGCATAAGTAGAAGCAATCTTTTTAAGCATTCGCTCATTTTTATTAAAAACCAAAATCAAACCTTCACCATCAATAGTAATCTGACGTTTTATAACACTCTGTGCAACATGCGGACATTTTTTCGCAACACTTGCCGCAACAGCATCCCATTTTCTCGCGCAGACAACTATATCACTCTCAGCCGTAAGCTTTGAAACATCAAGCGGCACATAAAGTCTTGCTGATGGTTTTTCTTTCGGTTTCTTATTTTCCGCCTCTTCTTTCTTGGTTTCTGTCTTAACCGCAACTGTTATCCCATTCTTAACTTTTTCTTCTAAATCATTTATCCGGTCAAGCAAAGCCTCTTTACTATCATCGAACGATGGCTTTACAAGCTGAATCAAAGCTATCTCATACACTGTTGCCGGGGATTTGGAATATTTTGCATCATTTCTTGCTGCATTTAATAGTTCTATGGAATGCGAAAGCTTCTCATAACTGAGTTTTTGTGCCTGTGCTTTAATTTTTACAAGCATTTCAGCCGAGCAGTCAATAAGCTCCTCCGGAGCATCTGAGAGCTTCGCCATCACTAAATTCCTCAAATGCAGTATCAACCCGTCAATAAACAGGTTTAAATCTCGCCCTTGGGATGAAAGTCTGCCAACCAAAGAAAGCACGTCTGCAACATTTCCGCTTATCATTGCGTCAGTAACAGCTATTTCAGCATCCGTTCCGGCAATACCAAGCACCTCTGAAATATCTTTCTCTTCAAGCGTATCACCGCATGCCGAAACACACCTTTCAAGTATGCTTAATCCGTCACGCATAGATCCGTCTGCAAGACGTGCTAAAAGCGCAAATGCGTCATCTGAAATTTTTAATCCGTCGCCATATGCAACCTCTTTCATTCTCGCTATTATGTCAGAATTGCGGATTCTCTTAAAATCGAATCTTTGACATCTGGACATAATAGTCTCAGGCACTTTATGCGCCTCTGTGGTTGCAAGTATAAATATTACGTGTTCCGGCGGCTCTTCGAGCGTTTTGAGCAACGCATTAAATGCCCCGTCCGAAAGCATGTGTACCTCGTCTATAATATATACACGGTACTTTGTGTGTGTAGCAACATAATTAACATCCTCACGCAGTTCTCTTATATTATCTACTCCGTTATTGGACGCCGCGTCGATTTCTGACACATCCATTATAGAGCCATCAAGAATACCCCGGCAAATTTCACACTCATTACATGGTGAACCGTCTTTTGGGTTTTTACAATTTACAGCCCTGGCAAAAACCTTTGCAGCTGTTGTCTTGCCTGTTCCGCGCGTTCCGCAAAATAAATATGCATGTGAAACATGACCGTTTATAATCTGATTTTTTAAAGTACGGGTTACATGGCTCTGCCCGACAATATCTTCGAAAACCAGCGGACGCCATTTCCGATAAATTGCCTGATAACCCATCCTTCTTCCTCCTTGGTATGCCACTGACACGATACGAATAAACAATCGGCTCCGACCGAGTTTTTCCGCAACACACATCAAGGTCTGCTTATTGCTGCTTGGTTCCCCATCTGACAAGGTTCGCAGTTTGATGTCGCACGGGACTCGGTCATCATCGCCGAACATATTCATATATATTAATTATACATTATTTTTGCTCGACATGCAAGCGTTTTTTTGAGTAAATTTATATAAAATACCGTAAAAATATTAAACAACTTCTCTAAAATTTACTCTTCGTCTATCAGACCTGCATTTCGCGCAGTTTCTAAAAATGCGTCTATGCCTTCTTTTG
>CALXUL010000048.1 GCA_944391635.1 uncultured Clostridia bacterium
GAGAACAAGGATAAATGGATAGAGGATATAGTAAATAACGTTATAAGGTAGCGGGGTGTAAAAAATGGGAATGGACTATTCCGCAGTTTCCGCCAAGCTGATGGCTATGCACGGCAGATGCCTTAGAAATATTGATTTTGAACGGCTTGTACAAATGGGTACGGTGCGCGATATATGCCTTTATCTAAAGAATACCGAAGAGTATGCGGGAATTTTTAATGATATAGACGAAAATGACGTGCACCGCGGCGGAATTGAAACACGTCTTAATAAGAGCTTTTATAATGAATATGAACGGCTTTACAGCTTTATGGACCGTGATAAGCGGATGATACTGAGGTATTGGTTTTTAAGGCGTGAAATAAATCTTTTGACAGCCGGGCTGAGGCATATATTTACTCATGAGGATTTCAGGCGTAACTTTATGCGATTGGGGCTGACGCCGTTTTTTAAGACACACACAAAAATGGATATTGACATGCTGCTTGAAGCAAAAACACTTGATGATGCTATAAAGGCATGTGAGAATACTCCGTATGCTGCACTTTTAGAGCGTGCAAAGGAAGCGTCAAGTGATTTCTTTTCGATTGCAATGATGCTGGACGGATGGTTTTATAAGAAACTCTGGCAGGCGAAAGATAAATATTTAGACCCGGACGAAAGGCGGGTATTTGCCGAAATGACGGGAAGCATAATTGATATGCTTAACATCATGTGGATATACCGTGGTAAGAAATATTTTGGTTTTGATTCGGAGTTAATATATACTTATCTTTTGCCGGTAAGATATAGGCTTACCCAGGAGCAGTTAGGAGAAATGGTAAATGCGCCGTCACCAGACAAGGTAGTTGCGGCGGTATCGGCGACGGTGTATAGGGATTTGTTCGGAAAGCTGGACGGCGGGTATTTTGTTGAGGAAATATATCATAGCAGGATATATGCCGTGTCAAAAAAGATTTTCAGAGAATATCCGAAAACGATGGCGGCTGTATTTGCATATCTACATTTAAAAGAGTATGAAATACAGGCGGTTACAATGATAATAGAAGGTGTCAGGTATCAGCATGAGCCGATAGCGATAAGGAAGCATATAAACATATCTGGGAGGGATGCTTAGTGGCTATAACGAAAATGGTCGCGGTGACAATTGCCGGTAAGATACAACAGTTTGAGCAGGTAGTTGACCGTTATGTTTATGGCAGGGATATACATCTTGAAGACGCAATGTATGTGCTCGGTGCCAAGAAAAAGCTCCGGAATTTTGCAGACGGAGTGCATTATGAAGCTGTGGTAAAAAGTGCTTCTGAAATAATAGAACTTGCAGGGATAGATGTTGGAGCGCATACTGATGAAGTGGATATGTCGCTTGACAATATGAAAGGTTTTCTGGAAGAGATAAATACCAGGATTGAAAATGAGAAATTAAAGGCACAGGAACTTTTGGCTCAAATTGAAAAAAATAATAAGATAAGAGACAGCCTTGATAATATAAAAGAATTGGATACGGATTTGAGCAGACTTGAAAGTATGCGGTTTATCCAGGTAAGATATGGGCATCTGCCGCAAAGCGGGTACAGAATGCTTGAAACGTATCTTTCGGATATGAATATGGTATTTATCAAAACCGGCGGTGATTCCCAGACTGTATGGGGGTTATATTTTGCACCGGCGTCAGAGATTCAGAAAGTAGACGAGATATTTACATCTTTGTATTTTGTGCCGGTTTCATTGCCTAAAGATGTTGGCGGGACGCCGGAAGAAATACAGGCGCAGATGATTTTAAAGAATAAAGAACTAAACGAGGAGATGGTACGGCTTGGAAAGGAAACACGCACACTGATAGAAGGTCTTGAGGACAAGATTGCAGCGATATATAATACCGCGTCAAAACGTCAGAAATTTAATGAAGTGCGTGCCGCTGCGGTTCATTCGCATGATTTCTTTTATATTGTCGGATGGATGAGTGAAAAGGACGCAAAGGCTCTTGACCGGGAGATGTCTGATGATGACAGTATTATATTGTTTTATTCCGAGGATCCGGAAAACTTAAAAGGCATAGTTTCTCCTCCGACAAAACTGAAAAATAATATTATTTTCCGTCCGTTTGAGATGTTTGTGAAAATGTATGGACTACCGAGTTATAACGAGATTGATCCAACGCCGCTTTTGGCAGTTACGTATATTTTATTTTTCGGTATGATGTTCGGGGATTTCGGACAAAGCGCTATATTTGTAATACTTGGCTTTCTTATATACAAAATCAAGCATATGGAGCTTGCGCGAATTATCGGGATATGCGGAATATCAGGAATGATATTCGGAATCTTGTACGGGAGCGTTTTTGGTAAGGAAGATATTATAAAAGGCATATTGCCGCCGATGGATAATATTCAGACTCTTTTGATTTCTACGGTTGCAATTGGTGCGGTTATAATAGTTCTTTCTATGATTTTAAAGATACGAAATACGGCATCCGCTAAAGAGTATGGCGAGATGTTGTTTGGACAAAACGGTATTAGCGGTCTGGTATTTTATATAAGCCTTATCCTGCTTGCGCTGAATATTGTGCTTGCTTTGGGATTGCCTAATGTAGTCTTTATAGTTTTGATGGCGGTATCTTTCTTGTGTATCTATATGCATGAGCCGTTATCCGATTTGATAAAGGGTAAGAAGGGCTGGCTGCCTAAAGACCCGATGTATTATGTTCAGAGTCTGTTTGAGATGGTAGAAGTTTTGCTAAGCTATTTTTCAAACACAATATCATTCCTGAGAATAGGCGCATTTGCAATTGTGCATGTCGGAATGATGATGGCGGTGGAAATGCTTGCAGGAAGCGGCGGAGTAGGAACAATTATTGTTACGGTATTGGGTAATATACTTGTTATGATACTTGAAGGTCTTGTAGTAGGAATACAAGTACTGAGGCTTGAATATTATGAGATGTTTTCAAGGTATTTTACCGGAAATGGACGGCTGTTCGTTTCGGTTAGGGATAAATAAATTATTTGAAAGGATGAATTTGATATGATTATGAATGTAATATTTGTGTTGGCTTTGGCGTCAGTACTTGCGCCGATAGGTATTTATAAGTTATCTGGAGAAAGACGCGGAAAGGAATGTATGGCAGTAAATATAGTATCATTTTTCAGCCTGATGGCAGTTGGAATGATATATGTGTTGGGATGTGCAGTACCGAGTTTGGAAGCGCCGGCTGAAGAGGCAGCGGCTGCTGTCGGCACAAGCATTGGTGATGGACTTAAATATATAGGCGCAGCACTGTCAACAGGTATTTCTGGCGTTGGCGGCGGTATTGCGGTTGCATCTGCGGCATCAGCTGCAATCGGAGCTATGAGCGAGAATGAAAAGATTATGGGTAAAACACTTATATTTGTTGCTCTTGCAGAAGGTATTGCTTTGTATGGTCTTGTAATTTCTATTATGATTATTGGTATGTAAGAAAAGCCTAAAAGGAGTATGGGTGCAAAATGAAGATGTATTTAATAAGCGATAATATTGATACTCAGACGGGAATGCGGCTTGCCGGTATCGACGGTGTTGTTGTGCATGATAAACAGGCACTTCATGATGCATGTAAAAATGCGCTTTCAAATAAGGAAAATGCAATACTTCTTTTTACGGAAAAAGCAGCGGATATAGACAGGGAGTATATAAGCAGTCTGAAAGTTACGGTGACAACACCGCTTATTATAGAGATACCTGACCGACATGGAAGCCATGATGTGGCAGGTTCGATTAATACTCTCGTACAGGAGTCTATCGGTCTTAAGCTGTAAATTTTGTTAAGGTCAGACAGAGCTTGGAAAGGTCGTGTGAATATGGATACTCTGATTGAAAAGAAGCTTGAAAAGCTTTCGGGTACAGCAATTAGCGATGCGCAGAAATTACGTGATAAGATTGAAAAGGAACTCGAAGAAGAAAGAAAAACGCGTATAACTTCTAAGGAAGATGAATTTCTTGCTAATGCGTACATGGAAATACAGAAGAATATATCGCAGATTCAAAAAGAGGATAATGAAAAGGTACTTCATGCGGATATGGCTGCAAGAAAAGAATTGCTGTTAAAACGTGAAGCAATAATAGACAGGGTATTTTTAGAAGCGGAAAAACGTATAGAGGAATATGTAAAAACTGACGCGTATAAAGAATCCTTGAAAGAAAAAATTAAGAGCGCTATATCCGAGCTTGGAGAAGGAAGAAAGGTAGTTTATCTTACCGAAGCGGATGCGCTTGTATTTGATAAGTCGTTGCCAGCCGAGCTTGAATTGGTAAGTGAGGAAGGCTTTATAGGTGGGGTCAAGGTTATTAATAAGGATACAGATGTGGCAGTTAATTATTCTTATTATGAGCTATTAAACGAACAGCGTGCCGGATTCCTGCATAAAAGCGGGCTTTCGCTTTCGTAAAGTATGCATGAGGTGACAGATATGGAACAGACAAAAGGATATATATATGGCATAAACGGCCCTGTTGTCAAGATAAAAGGTTCTGCAAAATTTAGTATGCAGGAAATGGTATATGTTGGAAATAAACGCCTTATCGGCGAGGTAATAGGAGTCACCTCCGATGCGGCGGTAGTACAGGTATATGAGGATACTACCGGGCTTATGTTGGATGAGCCAGTGGTCGGAACAGGAAGTCCGCTTTGTATAACATTGGGACCGGGAATATTATCTAATATTTTTGATGGTATAGAACGGCCTCTTAAGGATATTCGAGAATATTTCGGTTCATTTATAGGCGCCGGTGTAGAGTTTAAATCGCTGGATGATAAAAAGAAATGGCAGGCAGAGTTTGTTGTGCCTGAGGGCAGTGATGTAAAAGGCGGAGATATAATTGCAAAGGTTCAGGAAACATCACTGATAGAACATAGAATAATGGTTCCGCCGGGAATCAGCGGGAAGCTTTTGTGGGTTGCTGGAAACGGCAGTTATACGATAAATGAGCCAATAGCGCGGGTTCAGACCGAATCAGGAGAGCACGAGATAACTATGGCTCAGAAATGGCCGATAAAAACCGAACGTCCGTCAAAGGAGCGCATGCCTATTTCAAGACCGCTGATAACAGGTCAGCGTATCATGGACACAATGTTTATGCTTGCAAAAGGCGGCGCCGCTGCAATTCCAGGCGGATTTGGTACAGGCAAGACAATGAATCAGCACCAGATTGCAAAATGGTGTGATGCGGACATAATTGTGTATATTGGCTGCGGCGAGCGCGGTAACGAAATGACTCAGGTACTTGAGGAATTTTCTGAGCTGATAGACCCGAAATCAAACCGTCCTCTTTTGGATAGGACAGTTTTGATTGCCAATACATCGAACATGCCGGTTGCGGCACGTGAGGCAAGTATTTATACGGGAATAACGATTGCGGAATATTACCGTGATATGGGCTATCATGTTGCGCTGATGGCAGATTCAACATCTCGTTGGGCAGAGGCATTAAGAGAAATTTCCGGACGTCTTGAGGAAATGCCGGCAGAAGAAGGATTTCCGGCATATCTTGCGTCAAGATTGTCAGCATTTTATGAAAGAGCAGGATATTTCTGTAATTTAAACGGAACGGAAGGTTCAGTGAGCGTAATAGGTGCCGTATCGCCGCAGGGCGGTGATTTTTCCGAGCCGGTAACGCAGAATACAAAGAGATTTATACGTTGTTTCTGGGCACTTGATAAGTCGCTGGCATATGCAAGACATTATCCGGCTATAAACTGGCTTAACAGCTATTCCGGCTATACGGATGACCTTGAGAGTTGGTATGCGGAAAACGTATCTCCTGACTTTATGAAAAAACGCGGAGAGCTGATGGCAATTCTTCAGGAAGAATCTAACTTAATGGAGATAGTAAAGCTGATAGGCGCAGATGTGCTTCCGGAAGGACAGAAAGCAACGCTTGAGGTTGCAAGGGTTATAAGACTCGGATTTTTGCAGCAGAACGCATTTCATAAAGATGATACGTATGTACCGATGGAAAAGCAGAATAAAATGATAGATACTATCTTGCTTTATAATAGACGTATGAAAGACCTTGTAGCCCGTGGAGTGCCGGTATCCCTTGTGGCAAAAACGGGTATTGCGGATGAAATTGTAAAGATGAAATATAATATTCCAAATGATGATCTAAGTCCGTTCCTTGCCTTGTGTACGAGGATAGACACCGCATTTGATAATGTGATAAGGGAAAATAACTCGTAACGGAAAGGAGATAGAAAAATGTCTGTTGAATATATGGGATTGCATAGTATTCAGGGACCTCTTGCGGTAATTGAGGGTATTTCAGGCGCATCGAACGAAGAAATGGTATATATGACGCTTGAAAGCGGCGAAAAACGCATAGGGAAAATAATAGAACTTGAGGGTGATAAAGCAGTTATCCAAGTGTTTGAAGGCACTTCCGGACTGTCGCTTAAAAATACAAAAACAATGCTTCAGGGAAGACCGATGATGATGCCGCTTTCAACCGAAATGCTTGGCAGGGCGCTTGACGGTATAGGCAGACCGATTGACGGTCTTGGGGATTATTATGCTGATGAAATAGCCGATGTAAACGGCCAGCCGATAAATCCTGTTGCCCGTGAGTATCCGAATAACTTTATCCAAACAGGTATATCGTCTATTGATTGCCTGTCAACATTGATACGCGGACAGAAACTGCCGATATTCACCGGTGATGGTCTTGCGCATGATAGTCTTGCGGTACAGATTGCAAGACAGGCGAAAGTTGTAGATGAAAATGATTCTGATGCGGAGAATAAGTTCGCAATAGTGTTTGCGGCAATGGGCGTAAAGCATGACGTTGCAAATTTTTTCCGCAAGTCATTTGAAGAAAGCGGAGTTTTGGGTAAGGTTGTAATGTTTTTGAATATGTCAAACGACCCTGTTGTTGAGCGTATTATAACGCCGCGCTGCGCATTGACAGCAGCAGAATATCTTGCATTTAAGCATAATATGCATGTGCTTGTAATACTTACTGATATGACGTCTTATGCAGAGGCTCTTCGTGAGGTATCATCATCAAAGGGAGAAATTCCGTCGAGAAAAGGTTATCCGGGTTATTTATATTCCGACCTTGCATCTTTATATGAACGTGCAGGAATCTTAAAGGATGCAAAAGGTTCGGTTACACAGGTACCGATTTTATCAATGCCTAATGATGATATAACACATCCTGTGCCAGACCTTACAGGATATATTACAGAGGGGCAGATAGTTTTAGGAAGAGATCTTGCTCTGGCTGGTGTATATCCTCCGGTTCAGATACTGCCGAGTCTGTCGCGTTTAATGAAGGACGGTATAGGCGAGGGCTTTACAAGAGAGGATCATCCTTCGCTTGCAAACCAGCTGTTTGCGGCATACTCTAAAGTTGAGGATGCCAAAAGTCTTGCGTCGGTTATAGGTGAGGATGAGCTTTCGGATATTGATAAAAAATATATTAAATTCGGCAGGGCGTTTGACGAACAGTTTTTATCACAGAAGCCATATGAGAACAGAAGCATAGAGGAAACGCTTAATCTTGGGTGGAAGCTTTTGGGAATGCTGCCGAAATCAGAGCTTGACAGAGTTTCGGATGATCTTCTGGATAAATACTATACTCCTTATGAAGGGTAGGGATTTATATGGCAAAGACTCTTGCACCGACAAAGGGTAATCTGATGGCTGCAAAAAATACGCTGCGTTTGTCGCGGCAGGGTTATGAAATGCTTGATAAAAAGCGTAATATTTTAATCCGTGAGATGATGCAGCTTATTGAGGAAGCAAAAGAGGTAGAAAACAGTATAGAGAATACCTTTCATGATGCATATTACGCGCTTGAGAACGCGAATATAACGATGGGTATAGAAACAGTTGAAGATTTTGCAAGATGTGAGCTGATTGAAGACGGCGTGAAAATAAACTTAAGAAGTGTAATGGGTGTGGAACTTCCCATTGTAGCTATTGATGAGAAAAATAAGAAACCGCATTACAGCTTTTATGCAACCGGCTCTGCACTTGATGAGGCATATGTCAATTTTAATAAAGTTAAAAATCTTACCTTAAAGCTGGCGGAAATAGAAAATTCTGTTTATCGTTTAGCGATGAGTATTAAGAAAACTCAAAAAAGAGCAAATGCGCTTGAAAATATTACTATTCCTATGTATGAAGAAATAACCAAATCAATAACAAATGCATTGGAAGAAAAAGACCGTGAGGAGCATACGAGACTGAAGAAGATAAAAGAGAAAAAGGAAAAAGAAGAAAATCTTCAGGGCTAATTTTAGAAAAATAATAAAAGTGCTGCCGTGCAGAATGTATTGTGCATTTTGTGCGGCTTTTTTGTAATTAGAGTAAAAAAAATATTGACAAAACGAGTTAGCCGTGGTAAACTTTAGTTAGTTAAAACTAATTAAAGATGGAGGATGCAAATGATTTCTATATGGTACGCGAATGCAGGAGAGGATTTCAGGATACAAAAATTCCCGAAAGAGATGGTGATAGTAACGACAGATAATACAGAGATCCCGCTTTCAAAAATGACACAGGAGGATGTGCATATAGTAGGGCACGACAATAACTATGTATATGTAGTGTATTCCGGCAGAAGGATTCTGTTATCCGGGGAAGAGGCAATAAATATATCAGGTCTTATAACAGGCAAAACTAAGCAAGCACCTAAAATTCATCATGCTGCCGGCACCTGCACTCATTGTTGCTCGAAGTGTAAGGGATGCTGCCATACATAATTAAGTTAATTTTGGTCAAATGATTAAAAATGAAAATGATAAACAAAAGCAGACAGCGATGACATAGTGTCATAACTGTCTGCTGAGCTGTTAATAGAAATTTTATTGTGTAAGTTATTTTAGGAAAATTTCAATTACAGGAACTTCTACTGGCGGTTTTACTGTCGGAAGCTGGAATATAATTGTGTTTTCCTTTCCGGTTGCCTCTGTATTGCCATCGTTCATATATGCTTTTTTTGTAGTGAACAAAACCTCACTGCCATCGTGCAGGAACTGTGCATATTCTATTTTATCAGCAAGATTATCCATTTTTACATCGCCGAAAGGATATTCCATAAGATGTATGTATAACCTTGACCCGTCCTCAGACTGCGTTAGCCGGCAGCCGCGGGGTTCGGTAAATTCAGGCTCTGCCATTGTACAGCCATATATTGAACGGCTGTTATATTTCATCCAGTCGGCATATGCGCTAAGAGCTTTCTCAGCCCGATAATCAAAATATCCGCGTGAGGTGGGTCCTACGTTCATAAGCAGGTTTCCGCCGATACATACGGTATTGATAAGCATGTCGATGAGCATTCTCGGTGATTTCCAGGTGGCTTCATCACGGTGATAGCCCCAGGAACCAGAAAAGGTCTGGCAAGCTTCCCAAGTTACAAGTTCGTTTGTATCCTTATGGCGTATCCATTCCATAGGCTGGTACTGTTCAGGCGTCCATAAATCCTGTTCAATCGTAGTTCTGTTATCAATTATAATTTCAGGCTGAATACTGCGTGCGGTTTTTATCAGTTCTTCAGCTTCCCAATCATCTTTGCCTTTGCCTTTTTTCCATATGGGCTGGCTATCCTCATCAGGATATGAGAAATCAAACCACAAAATATCTATTTTCCCGTAATTTGTTAAGAGTTCGGTTACCTGGTCGCGCATATATTTTGCATACCGTTTCATATCCCTGCCCTCATTTAATTTCTGTGCGTCTGGGTCATTACGGCGCGGGTGCAGACGGTCAATTGTGAAATCGGGATGGTGCCAGTCGATGAGAGAATAATAAAAACCTATTCGGATTCCTTCACTCCGGAAGGCGTCAACATATTCTTTTACAAGGTCGCGCCCAGCAGGGGTATTTGTGCATTTGTAGTCGGTATATTTTGAGTCGAACATACAAAATCCCTCGTGGTGTTTTGTAGTAAGTACGGCATATTTCATACCAGCTGCTTTTGCGCAGCGCGCCCAAGCTTTCGGGTCGTAGAGGTCAGGATTAAAGTGTTTAAAATAAAGGTCATAGTGTTCTTCGGATATACATTCCATATTTTTAATCCATTCATGGCGTGCTGCCATTGAGTACAGTCCCCAGTGAATGAACATACCAAAGCGGTCGTGTTCAAACCATGTTGTATTGCCAGGGGTCTTTTTTGTTTTGTAGCTTGACATAATTATTCCTCCCTATTGAAAATTTGTTATTATGTGATATAATGGATGTGGTAATTTTACCATATGATGTATGGAAAAACTATAGATTTTTAAGTATGAAATATGGAGATTCACGTATTATGAATGAAGATAGGTATTTGATTGCAAGACAAAATGAAAACCTTCTTGAAATATCGGATACGGAATATACTGTATTAGGCAGTGACTGGAAGGCAGAAGATGTATATTCTCCTTATTCAAGATTTTATTATATTATTGACGGTGAGGGAGAGCTTACATATGATGGTGGAAAGGTTATTATGAAACCGAACACATTGTGTTTTGTTCCATTGGGACTTAAATTTTCATATAGCTGTGCCGGTTTTTTGGAGAAGATTTATTTCCATGTTAATGTGGCAGCAAGGGATAGAAATGATTTATTCGCGGGGTGTAAATCAATAATTACACTTCCTGACTCAGACGTGCAGCATCTTTTGACACAATATAAAAAAAATGATTTAATTTCCAGGCTTTATGTAGATGCTAAGCTTAGGATGGATATAATAAAGGTGTTTGGATATACAGGACTTGAAAGTGCAAGTGAAGAACCGTATAACCCGTTAGTTACAAAAGCTGTAAAATATATAAATTATAATCTGAGTGTAAAATTGAGTATAGGTCAGATTTCGCAAAAGCTTTATGTTTCACAAAGTGCGCTTGAAAAGAGTTTTAGACAAGCGACCGGAGTAAGTATAGGCACATATATTGACGATAAAATCATATTTGAGGCTGAAAAGCTTCTTGCTGATAAAAGTATGTCGATTGAGGAGATTAGCAAGTCATTAGGTTTTTGTGACAGATTTTATTTTTCAAGACGCTTTAAGGAAAAAACCGGAAATACTCCCAGAGAATACAGAAATATGGTTTTAAATACATATTTATAAATCGAACTAAAAGGCTTATAAAAAGGAAGTTTGACAAAAGTTTGTGCAAATATTACAATATTTCAACAAATTTAAAAGAATTATTGATTGAAGATAATATTTGTGCTATGATAAAACTATAAATATCGAAGGTTTGGAGGAAAAGAAATGAAGAAGCTTATAACAGGAGCAATTGTGACTGCAACAGCGCTTGTGATGGGTGTATCTGCATTAGGCGCGACATTCTCTGATGTAGAGGGAACTGCGTATGCGTGGGCACAATCTTATATAGAAGATATGGCTGACAGAGGCTTAATAAGCGGTTATGAGGACGGTACATTTAAGCCGGGAAATACAGTTTCAAAGATTGAAGCAATTTCACTGTTTGCGCGTGCAATGGGTTCAAGAAGTGAGCTTAATAGCAAAGCGCTTGAATATGCAATGGAGGAGTATGGCGATATTGTTGATACATATGACCTTAATTTTGGTCAGGAGGATGTTGCATACATGCTCTATCGAGGCGCCCTTACCCAGAGTGAAGCGGATTCATACTTAAAAGGCGATACCAAAAATCAGCCTATGTTAAGGTATGAAGCTGCCACAATAATTACTAAAGCTATGGGCGGAGACGGTGAGGCAAAACGGAATCTTGTTTTGGATATGGAATATACAGATGTTTCACAAATCCCGTCATCTGCAAAAAAATATGTTTATTACGTTACAGAAAAGGGAATAATGAGCGGTATGGGTGACGGAACATTTTCACCCAAGACATCTTTGCTCCGTGCAGAGGTTGCAGTTATGCTGTCAAATACTGTTGAGGCAATGGATTTGTCGGTAAATGAACTTGTGATAAACAGCATAGACAGTACGGCTATGACAATTAATATGTCTTATCCGGATTCAGAGGCATATGATCTTGCTTACACGGTTGATACACGTTTTTATATCGAAGGTGTAAAGAGTGAAGCGGTGGAAATTCCGGCTGGTGTAAGAGCAGTAGTAAACCAGGTTGTGGATGGTATTTTATATGTAGATGTAAAATCTGCTATTCCTGACCAGGAGATATATGGAATATTTAAGAGTTATCAGAACATAAATGGCGTCTTGACAGTTGTGGTAGCAATTCCTAACTCCACATCTACCGAAACCTATACCTGTGTTTCAGGGATAAGCAATATTAAGAAGAACGGTGCATCGGCAACAATTCGAGATATGAAGGATGGGGATTATGTTATACTCACGCTGAGTGATGGGCTTGTTAATGCGATTTCAGCGATTGATAAGACAACAACTATTAAGTCTGCAACTATTGAGGCAATAAATTATAATGCAACAACCCCGACGCTCACCATAAGCCATGATGATGAAACATATGATGGTATGGTTCTTGAGATTGGGGATAATGTAACAGTTCAAAAAGACGGCGAATATCTGGACATGAATTCAGTATACCGCGGCGATAAGGTGACAATTACACTTGAGTACGGTGTTGTATCCAAGATAGTTGCGCAGTCAACAAAGAAGACTGTTGACGGAACTATACGCGCAGTAAATATATCATCAGAGCCTACAATAATAGTTTTGGTAAATGGCGAAGAGGTGACATATGACGTTACAACAGACGTGGAAATAACAATAAACGGTGAGCCGGGGACACTGTATGATTTTAGAGTAGGCGATAAGGTAACGCTTACTACTGAAAGTAATGCGGTAACAAAGATTTCAAGTACAGCAGCGCAGTCAACTGCTGGAAACATCAGCGGTACAATAACAGCGGTCAATTCTTCGTTTGGATTTATCAGAATCCAGGCAGTTGACAGTGCTGGAAGCACTTATGAAGAAACAGTATACTGTAAAGACGGAAAAACAACGTTTATTACCGCGGCAGGCAACTCAAAGTCATTTAAAGACCTTGCGGTAGGGAATGTGGTGTCTGCATATGGAAGCATTACTAACGGTGCTTTCGAAGCGACATCGGTAATAATAATTAGCTGACATACACACTGACTTCAAGGGGGTCGCGATACTATTTCTGCGGCTCCCTTGATTTGGTTTATATAAGAATATATCGGAAGGATTGGTAAAATGCCCGAAAAACGAAAATATTCAACCTGGGTTTTGGCGTTTCTATTTGTGGTTGGAATTATAATAGTGTATAAAACGGTAGATAACTTTTCTTTTATATTTGAATTTGCAGGAAAAGTAACAGGTGCGCTAAGACCCTTTATCACAGGCTTTATTATAGCCTACCTGCTTAATATGCCTATGAAGCGTATAAATGGGCTTCTTCTAAAAAGTAAGTATTCATTTGTAACAAAACGTGCAAAAGGTCTTTCAATTTTGTTAACCTATATTTTGGCGCTTATTCTGCTTACGGTATTTTTAAGATTGATTATCCCGGCAATTTATCAGAACATAATGGATATATATTATAGTGTACCGTATTATATTAATTTGATTATGCAAAAGCTTACTGCTCTTCAGGAACAGTTTGGCATTAATTTTATGAATATAGATAAAGCATCTGCGGTCGAAGCTGTTCAGGGCTTTATAAGTAACATGAAATTTTCGGAGTTTAGTAAATATGCACAGGGTGTAATAGACGTTACATCAGGTATAATCAGTGTATTTATTGCGATAATTGTGTCGATATATATGTTGATGGATAAGGCTATTATAAGCAGTGCAATTAAAAGATTTTTGCATGCATTTATAAAGAAGGAATATGTAGACCGTTTTTTGGATTTTTCTGCACGAATAAATGAAATTTTTACAAGATATATCTTTTCGGTTGTACTTGATTGTGTTATAGTTGGGATATTGTGTACGGTGGCAATGAGCATATTGAATGTAAGATACTCGATTGTTCTGGGGGTAATGATTGGAATTTTCAGTTTAATACCTTACTTTGGAGCGATAGTTGCTGTAACGCTTAGTATTATTATAACCCTGCTTACCGGCGGCTGGATAAAAGCTTTATGGACAGGCATACTGCTTTTGGTTCTTCAGCAGATTGACGGAAACTTTATTGGCCCAAGGATAATGGGAAATATGTTAAAAGCAAGACCGCTTTTAATAATTTTTGCGGTTACTCTTGGCGGTGGATTGTTTGGAGTATGGGGAATGATTTTATCAGTACCGATTGCAATGGTGGTAAAACTTATAATAGACGAATTTTTAACAGCACGAGAGGCAAAAAATGAACAGGAAAACAGATAAGCTGTGTCTTGCTGTTATAGGCGGAGGTGCGGCAGGGCTTGCCGCAAGTGTCCGTGCAGCCGGTAAGGTACAGGTTACGGTATATGAAAAAGGCGAGCGAGTTGGGAAAAAGCTTTTAATGACAGGAAACGGCAGATGTAATATTTTTAATCGACGAATGGACATAAATAAATTCTATTCTGAGGATATATCTGTGGTACAGGAAGTTTTGCAGAAAATATCTGTGTCAAAAATTGAAGAGTTTTTCCTCGGGCTAGGACTTTTGCTTAGAAATGATTCTGAAGGAAGGGTATACCCGCTGTGCAATCAGGCGTCAGCGGTTCTTGATGTGCTTAGATATGCAGCCAAAGACGCCGGAGTTATATTTAACTGCGGATTTAATGTAATAAAAATAAGCAAAAAAAATTCAGGATTTGAACTGATTTCGAGCGATGGAAGAAAGGAATATGCAGATAAGGTGCTTATTGCAGCCGGCGGAAACGCTGCGCCAAAAACCGGTTCGGACGGCAGCGGATATAAACTTGCAAAAATGCTTGGACATACTGTGACAAAAACAGAGCCTGCACTTACGGCATTAAAGATAAACTCGCCCATTCCGTCTGCACTCAGAGGGATAAGATGCAAGGCTAACGTGATATTAGAGAAAGATGGCAGTATTATTGCCGAACAAAGCGGCGAAATACAATTTACCGAATATGGATTATCTGGTATTGCAGTTATGCAGCTTTCAAGATATGATATAGAAAAAGCTGCGGTGCGGATAGATTTTGCTGAAAATTTTAGTATGGATGACATATTAAAGTATTTATACCGGGCAGCACATACTACACGAGAGATACAGGATATTACGCTTGGTATTGTGCCGCGGCGTGTGGGTCAGCAGATAGTAAAGAATGCTGTCGGAAGAAGTCTTTCAAGTCCGGTGTCCAGACTTACTGATAAAGAGATAATACAGATTGCAAAAACCATTAAAGGCTTGAAACTGCCAATATCAGGCAAGCTTTCCTGGGATAATGCGCAGGTAACGCGTGGGGGAGTAAAATTATCAGAGATAAATCCGGATACAATGGAATCAAGAATATGCAAAGGCGTGTATTTTGCAGGGGAAATATTGGACTGTGACGGAGAATGCGGAGGATATAATCTTGCATGGGCTTGGGACAGCGCAATTATTGCCGCAGATGGTGTTTGCGGCTTGTAAGACAGAATGAAGGTTTGAGCATATGATAAAAATTGTAAATTTACGTGCTGAGATTGGATATAGCCAAAGGGATGTATTTTGGCTGACAGCTAAAAAACTTGGCACAGAAAGTATAAAAAACGTAAAAGTAATACGCCGTGCTGTGGATGCAAGAAGAAAAAATGATGTGCATTATGTGCTTACGCTTGAGGCGGAGTGTGATAATGAGAGTTATATCCTCGGACAAAATATAAAAGGTGTGGAGGCGTATAGTCCGCTTAAATATACATTTCCAGGTGAGAAAATACCAAAGAAACGCCCGGTTATAGTAGGAACAGGCCCTGCCGGATTGTTTTGCGCGCTGTATCTTGCTCGTATGGGTGCAATGCCGATTGTTATTGAACGCGGCGCTGATGTTGATGAGAGGACAAAAGCAGTTGAAACATTTTGGAAAGGATTAGAACTTGATATAAATACAAATGTACAGTTTGGAGAAGGCGGTGCGGGAACGTTTTCTGATGGGAAGCTTAATACCGGAACGCATGATGTGCGAATGCGCACTGTACTTGAGGAATTTGTACGCTACGGCGCACCGGAAGATATTCTGGTAGACTCAAAACCACATATTGGAACCGATATACTGCGTGATGTAGTAAAAAACATGCGCAAAGAAATAATAAAACATGGTGCAGAAGTGAGGTTTTTAACTAAGCTGACCGATATAATGGTTGATAAAGGCAAAGTTTGTGCGGCAGTAGTAGAGGATAAAAACGGACAGGAAATTATTGAAACAGACGATATAGTGCTTGCGATAGGGCATAGCGCACGTGATACGATGGAAATGATTTTAAAAAAAGGTGTTATGATGGAGGCAAAACCGTTTTCTGTCGGGGTTAGAATAGAGCATAGTCAGGATTTTATATCACGTGCAATGTATGGAAAATACGCGCAGGATTTGCCGCCGGCAGATTATAAAATGGCAGTACATTTGGATGGCAGAAGGTCAGTTTATACATTTTGTATGTGCCCCGGCGGACAGGTTGTTGCGGCGGCGTCCGAGAAAGAATCTGTTGTGACAAACGGAATGAGTTATTCAAAAAGGGACGGTAAAAATGCGAATAGTGCACTTTTGGTAAGTGTGGGTCCTGGGGATTTTGGTTTTGAGCCGCTTTGCGGTATAGAATTTCAGCAGAGTATCGAAAGAAAAGCGTATGAGGTTGCAGGTAATTACTTTGCGCCGGCTCAAACGGTTGGAAGTTTTATGGGAAAAAGCAGTACAAATAAACCGCAATCGGTAATTCCTACTTATATGCCAGGAGTATATTTTACTGATTTGAGCAAGGTTTTGCCTGAATTTGTTTCGGATTCATTAAAAGCAGCGCTTGTGCTGATGGATAGGAAAATTAAAGGATTTGCAGACAGTGACGCTATACTTACCGCGCCTGAAACAAGAAGCTCATCACCGGTAAGATTTGTTAGGGACAGTAAAATGCAGCTGTCGATAAAAGGTTTATATTCAGCCGGTGAGGGCGGCGGACATGCAGGGGGTATAACCTCGTCCGCTGTTGACGGTATACGTGTGGCTGAAGCAGTTATGAGTGTATAATGTGAAATAATTTTGCACTGCAATTGCTTTTCTAACTTACAATATATGAAATATTAGTGGAGAAAAATATTAGACAGAGTACTCTTTTGGTATGGAAAAAAAAGAAAGTATGTTTTTAATATACTTAATATATTATCTTGGGTATGATAGCGGGAAAAGTATTGCTAAGTGGATATAACTAAAAAGAAGCATACGTTAAGTATGCTTCTTTTTTAATATTTTAAATAAATTCGAGTGGAAAAAAAGTTTTTATGATTTATTCTATTATAATTTTGTCGCGTGTATCGTCATGTTTTTTAGTAAAATCAATATTATCATATGAAAAATTATCGCAGTTTCTTACATAGAGTCCCCAAGCCGGGAGAATGCCGAAATTATGAAATTCGGGATAGCGTTTGCCCATAGGTGGAACAGTGCGGGGAGTATATTCCAAAACATTGCCATCCATTTTAAGATTAAAATTTTTCAGAGTAATATTTTCGATATGCTGTGTATCTGTTCCCGATACGCATACAACAGATTTTGCATTCCCCCAAGCCTCACCTTTATATGTTGTACCAACAGCGTTTATGCAGTCTCCGTAAAGACCATCAATTACAATATTTTTTATGCAGCTCTCAGTAGTGCGGCGGTTTTGCCCCTGATAAGCCCGCAATCTGTCACCGTTTGCTATAAATATAGGACCGGTTGAATTTATTAGTTTTATATTTTTTATTGTAAGTCCATCAAGATTTCCACCGTCGACCGGGCATATTTTTATAGCGCAGCCATTACAATCATAAATTGTAGAGTTTTCAAAACGAATATCAGAAAAATCACCTACCGATTCAGTGCCTATTTTAAAGCCCGCCCAGTTAGTACTTATAAGACAGTTTTTAACAGTAATATCAGCGCAAGGTGCGTCAACTGTGGTTTTCAGACAAATTGCGTCATCGCCGCTGTCGATAAAGCAGTTATTAATCAGACAGTGCCGGCAGGCATCAATATCTATACCGTCATTATTGCCGTTTGCGCGGCTTTGAATTTTTATATCTTCAATGTTTATATTTTCACAGTTCATTAAATGAAGCGTCCAGGCTGCTGGATTTTTTAACATAATACCATTTAATGATATGTTTTTAGAGTTCATAATCCTAACCAGGAAAGGTCGTTCAAAATGATGAGGATGGTTTGGCGAAAATATGCCGCCGCGCCCGTCTATTACGCCTTCGCCGCTGATGGTGATGTTTTCAGCGCCGTCGGCATAAATTAAACTTCTGCCTCTTAAATGATCGACAGCATCGGTAAATAAATTAACTTTGTCCGAATAATCATTAAAATTATCACTGCCTAAAATATATGCACCTTTTTCCAAGACAAGATTAAGGTTGCTCGGCAAAAACAGTGTTCCGGTAATATATACTCCTGCTCCTATAGTAAGAGGCAGACGATTTTTTGCAGCAGTATCTAATGCAGCTTGGATTTTTTCGGTTTGATGAGTATTTGAAGATGGCATTACGCCAAACTCTGTAATGTTCATAATGTTTCATTATTCCTTTCATTTGTAGTTGAAGCATCATTATGGTTATTAAGCGGCAGGGTAATTGTAAAGTGAGTGCCTTTGCCTTCTATGCTTTCCACAGCTAAACCATATTCTGTGCCAAACAGAAGTTTTATCCGTCTGTTAACATTATTAACACCTATATGCTTAGAAGTTATATAAATATCAGAAGCCAGAATTTTTTGTACCGAGGTTAAGGTTTGCTTATCCATTCCTGCGCCGTCATCAGAAACTTCTATTTTAAGTTTATCATTTTCCGAGAAGGCTCTGACTTTAATTGTGCCAAATCTGCCCGATGGCCTTATCCCATGCTGGAATGCGTTTTCTACCAAAGGCTGTAGCATTAATTTTACTACCCGGCAGCCGGAAAGTTCTTGTGGAAAATCAGTTTCCAGCTTGAATTTTTCCGGATACCTGAGCTGGAGTATTTTTACATACAGCATTAAATGTTCAGCCTCTTCGGATAAAGTTACTATTTTATTTTCTCCGTCAAGGCTAATTCTAAGCATTTTAGAAAGACTGATAGTTATATCCGAAATATCATTTGGTGCTTTAAAATGCCGATACGCCATGAAGTTAATAGTTTCAAGTGTGTTATACAAAAAATGCGGGTTAATCTGCGCTTGAAGAGCAGAAGTATAGGCGTTGTTTAAAAGCGCAATTCTGTGCTCAAGTTCTATCTCTGTAAGCCGTTTGTCTTGTATAGTTGTATTTATATTGTTAATTATAAATGAAAGCTCATTATCAATTGAGAGGGCTTTTTCGCTGTCAAAATCTTCGCCTATTGATTCAATAATACTTTGAATAGGTTTAAATGTACGCACGGTAAGAAGAATTGATACAAGCATTGTAGTAACAAGAGACAGGAATATTATAATAATTGATATAAAGCCTGACCTGCCAGTCTGTGATTCAGGCGATGAGATGTATATATAAGAAAGCGAACTTTGCCGGGAATCTAATGTTTCAACAAAAGCCCCGGAAGAATTAGCTTCTTCCATGCGCTCATATACATAGGCATATTGATTAAAAGCATCATACATCCGTTCAATGTTGGTTGATAAAACAAGCTTTTTATACTCATTTAAAATATATAATTCGTTAGCAGATGATTGTGTGCCGAGTATTACATTTAAAAGGGTTTCAACGTTAAGATTTACAATTATAGCTCCAATGTTTTTTCCCAGCTCATTAAATACCGGGAGCATAAAAGATAAGCAATATGGATATTTATCAGAAATTTTGCGCGGAGTTACAATTAATTCGTTGCTGTATGTATGGGAATATGAAGAAAGCCAAGACTTATCCGGGAATTTTTCGATGGTGTCATTATATGCTCCTGAAATTATGTATCTTTTTTCAGCTGAGTAAAGATATATTGACTCAATGTATTTATAAAAGAGATTGGAAGTAGACATAATACTGTTATAATCAGCTTTGGTATATACCTCCGGTTCTTCAGCAGACATAAAGTCAATAATATCGGGATTTTGAGAAAGAATATAAATATAAAGTTTCATCTCAGCGTATATATTATCAAAAGATGTTGCTGTATTTGAAATCTGCTGACGATATGACGCGCTTAGCTGTTGTTCGGAGGAACGAAAATGACTGATATAAAGCCCCATAAAAAGTATCGTCATAGGAATAATTACGATAAACAGAATTGTCACAAAATTTTTCACTATAATACTGTTAGTTTTATAGCTGGTAAGATACTTGAAAATACTTGTTTTACTCATACATCAATGCCCTTTCTGAGCCAGGTATTCAGTAGGCGAGAGAGATGTTACCTGCTTAAACTGCTGTGTAAAATATTTAGGGTTATTATATCCGCACATTTGACTGATTTCATAGATTTTATATTTATTTTGCTCCATAAGCTCTATTGCATGCGAAATACGTATATTAATAAGATAATCGCGGAAATTTTCGCCGGTATATTGCTTAAACAGCCGCGATAGATATGATGCATTAAGAAATACATATCCTTTTGTGCAGAAATATTTCATAAAGGGAGTTATGCTTGGCGCTGTAAAGGGTTAATTGAGGTGATAAGATGCTGAAGGTACTTG
>CALXUL010000049.1 GCA_944391635.1 uncultured Clostridia bacterium
AACGGAAATGCTCAAAAAGCCGTAATATTAAGGAATAATTTGCAGTTTGAAGTTGATATTACACCACTGACAGACGATACTGACGGCAATTACAGGATAGGTCTGTGGGTGCGTGACAGCACAGCAGGCATAGGCATGCTCACATACTATGATGAAAACAACAATATTCTTGCAGGTCTTGGACATTCAATATCTGACAATGATACAGGACTGATAATGCCGGTAAGCACAGGAGAACTTGTTCGTGCCGATATTGAGGGAGTTGTTAAAGGTGTCAGCGGTTCTCCAGGGGAATTGTTGGGCTCGTTTGATGAGCAGTCTATAATTGGAGTATTAAACAGCAATTCAAATACCGGTTTGACAGCTACCTGCGTCACTGATGAATTTTCGCAAATGGAAAGTTATCCTATCGCATTAAAAGATGAAATTACTACAGGAAAGGCGGAAATTATATCTTGTGTCGATGGTAGAGATAGCCAACGGTATGAAATAGAAATTGTTAAAATCAATAACAATCTTCAAGAAACTAAAAATATGGTCATAAAAATAACCGATCAACAGCTTCTTGATAAAACCGGGGGTATAGTTCAGGGTATGAGCGGCAGTCCGATTATTCAAAACGGGAAAATCATCGGCGCTGTCACTCATGTTCTTGTATCCGAACCCCAAAAGGGATACGCGATATTTATAGAAAATATGATATTAAATTCTAACAATAAATAGAGAATACAAATAAACTTCTCCGATTATGCAGAAAGCACAAAAAGCACCCTGTGATAGTTGAACTTAAATTAACAATATACTGGCTTCTCTTTTATGGGAAGTCAGTTTTGTTTTAAGTTGTAATGTTTAGTGGTTGCAGAAATGGATGTACTTTTCTATGAGATTATCGGCCTTCTCATAGGGTTTGAGCTTGGTGGGGTAAACGCACTCTGTTTTGAGAACGTAAAAGAAATGTTATTATAAGGATTACCACGTCTTGACATGGACGACGCAATACCGCATGATCAAGTAAGGCTATAATAACCGTGAGAGATATATGCAGATAACTTCAGGGCATTGCAAAACCTCCTATGGCAGTTTCTTTCATTCTGCCATGGAGGCTCTTTTTTCTATTGTCCGTTTTTGCCGGTCTTGTTCAATACAATCGGCTTTTTATTTTTATCAAAAATCTATAAGATTTTTAAACTCTTTAAATATTACAGGGTTTGAGGCAACGACAGCACATTTTTTTGTATAATCCAATTCTTTATACCCGCTTGTAATGATTATCCCGCCCGCTTCCTTTAAAATCACGGATCCTGCGGCAAAATCCCATGGCGAAAGAGTATACTCAAAATACAAATCACATCTACCTGCCGCCACATAGCAAATATCAAGCGCAGCGCATCCGCATCTTCTTAAATCTGCTGCGTATTTGAAAAGAGTTTTTGCTGTTTCAAATGTTTTATCCGCTTTATCAATATAATACGGTGAAGTCCCGAAACTAATAAGTGAATTATTCAGGCCCATATTTGATACTCGTATAGGATTGCCGTTTAAGTATGCACCGTTTTTGGTTTGTGCACAAAACATTTCATCAAGATATGGGTTATAAACTACTCCTATGTACGGTAAATTATCTTTCAAAAGGCATATAGATATACAGCTGTGCTTAAAATCCCTGATAAAGTTGGTGGTACCGTCAATCGGATCCACAACAAAAGCAAGCCGACAAGGGCGCATATCGTCTTCTCCGTTCTCTTCACCGAAAAATTCCGCTTCAGGAATAAGATCTTTTAACTTTTCCTTTAGAAAACGTTGAATTTTCATATCAAACTCAGTTACAAAATTACCTTTGCCCTCTTTTTCTGAGGCTTTGTTTGGACTGACGGAGCAACTTTTAATTAAAAGTCCAGCCTGACGCGCAATTTCTGAAATTTCATCTAACATATCTGTCCCATTTCTAATATTTTAATGTTTGTATTATATCAATTTGATCAGTGTAAGTCAATAATAAAAAATTACTTAAAACTATTTATTTATTAAAATATATATGTTATAATTCATATTCAGATTAATATAGGCGGCATGATATGATTATTTTAGGTATAGATCCGGGATACGCGACAATAGGATACGGTATTATAAACACAGACGGTACACATTTTCAAACCATAAGTTACGGTGCGGTTACAACTCCGCCGAACACTCCGTTTGAAAACAGACTTGAAATGATTTATGACGGCATATGTCAATTGTGTCAAAAATACAAGCCCGATGCCGCTGCGGTGGAAGAACTTTTTTTCAACACTAATATAACAACCGCTATTGCGGTAGGGCACAGCAGGGGAGTAATTATGCTTGCTTTGAAAAAAAGCAGAGTTGATTTTTACGAATACACGCCTTTGCAGGTTAAACAAAGCGTAGTCGGATACGGCAGGGCGGAAAAAAGACAGGTTATGCTTATGACGCAGACTATACTCGGATTAAAGAAAATGCCGCATCCGGACGATGCGGCGGATGCGCTTGCGCTTGCGATATGTCATGCACATTGTGCAAAATCAAAACTTTTGGAGCTCATGTAGGAGGAAAGTATGATTTATTCATTAAACGGCAAAATAACAGAAAAGCTGTCAGACAGAGCCGTAATAGAATGTGCGGGAGTGGGCTTTGAGGTGCAGATGACACGCAACGGACTTTCCCAGCTTCCTGCTGAAGGAAATAATGCGATCGTTTATATACATATGATAGTTCGCGAGGACAGCGTTGAACTTTTTGGATTTTGCAGCAATGAGGAAAAAGACAGCTTTAAAACCTTGCTGGGTATATCCGGTATAGG
>CALXUL010000050.1 GCA_944391635.1 uncultured Clostridia bacterium
TGCATTCAAAGAATGTGGATCATATGACAGCATATGCAAAGGCAATATGCACTACAATATTTGTAAAGAACGCCCCGAGTTATGCCGGTATAGGCTTTGGAAGTGAAGGGCATACCACCTTTACGATAGCAGGACCAACCGGCGAGGGAATAACCTCTGCGCGCAGCTTTACAAGGCAGCGTCGCTGTGTGCTGGTGGATAACCTGTCAATAGTATAAGAAAGGATGGATACAGACTATGGATGAAAATCAGATAGCGAGCCTGGTACAGAAAGTACTTGAACAGATGGGAAATCAATCACCCGCAGCAAGCTCTGCCGGAAATACACAGATTCCTAAAACAGCAAGAGTTGCGGTTTTGACAGGACTTAAAAAGTTTGAGGTTAAGGAAGACCCAATTCCTGCGCTCGGTGATGACGATATTTTAGTAAAGGTTGAGGGCTGCGGCGTGTGCGGAACCGACGTTCACGAATGGCGCAATGACCCATTCGGACTTATACCTGTTGCGCTCGGACACGAAGGCACGGGCGAAATTGTGGCTATGGGCAAAAACGTTAAGGTTGACAGCGCAGGAAAGCCGCTTAAAATAGGTGACAGAGTTGTTACCTGTATGATATTTAAGGATAATCCTGATATTACAATGTTTGACCTTAATAAACAGAATGTCGGCGGAGCAGATGTGTACGGACTTTTGCCGGATGATGATGTACATTTAAACGGCTGGTTTAGTGATTACATATTTATAAGAGGAGGGTCAACGGTATTTAATGTAAGTGACCTTGATCTGGATTCAAGAATGTTGATTGAGCCGTGCGCGGTTTTGGTGCATGCGGTTGAAAGAGCAAAAACTACGGGAATACTGAGATTTAACAGCCGTGTTGTTGTACAGGGCTGCGGACCAATCGGACTTATATGTATTGCTGTTCTGCGTACAATGGGTATCGAAAATATTACGGCGGTTGACGGCAATGAACAAAGACTTGAATTTGCAAAGAGAATGGGCGCAACCGAAAGCGTTAACTTTATGAATTATAAAGGAATTGAAGCGCTTGCCGGCGCAGTTGAAAAAGCTTTTGGCGGACATCTTGCGGACTTTGCATTCCAATGCACAGGTTCTCCGGCAGCTCACAGCAATATTTATAAATTTATCAGAAACGGCGGCGGACTCTGCGAGCTTGGGTTCTTTATAAACGGCGGCGACGCAACAATTAACCCGCACTTTGATATGTGCTCAAAAGAGATTACATTAGTTGGATCATGGGTATATACGCTGCGCGATTATGCAACAACATTTGATTTTCTAAAGCGTGCAATTGCAATAGGACTTCCGATAAAGGAACTTATTACGCATAGATTCAGCCTTGATGAAATGAATGAGGCTATGGAAACAAATGTGGCACAGAAAGGTCTTAAGATAGTTTACGTAAGCAAAAAATAACAAAATGCGGAAGGCAGGTTAACAGTATATGAACGATGCAATCGGAATAATAGAGATGTTTGGTTTCGTTGCAGCAATAAAGGCGGCGGATGCTGCTGCAAAGGCAGCAGATGTAAAGGTCATTGCAATTGATTCAAACAAGCCTGCAAATGCAGATACAGTAGAAGTTCCGCTTATAATGTGTGTTAAGGTACAGGGCAGTGTTTCAGCGGTTGAGGCGGCGGTAGAAGCGGCAGCGGCTGCGGCAGAGTCATGTACGGGATTAATACAAAAATATATTATAGCAAGACCGACTGATGATACACAGAAGATGGCATTACGGTGCAGCGTCGGACGTGACAGAGTTGGACATATAAAGAATAACGCATAGGTTCACAGTGAGCTAAATAAAGAAAGGATGATATGCGATGGAAGCACTTGGTATGATTGAAACAAGAGGTCTTACCGCATCAATCGAGGCGGCAGATGCAATGACAAAAGCAGCAAATGTAACCTTGGTAGGAACAGAAAAAATCGGTTCAGGATTGGTAAGTGTTATAGTTAGAGGCGATGTAGGCGCAGTAAAAGCAGCGGTTGAATCCGGAGCTGCGGCAGCAAGTAAGCTTGGCGAACTGGTTGCACAGCACGTAATACCGCGTCCGCATAGCGATGTGGAAAAAATTCTCCCCAAAATCTAATTTAAGAGAGGAAAGTGGGATATGGAATTTTCCTTGGGTCTGGTAGAGGTATCCTCGCTGGGCAACGCAATAATGATGCTTGACGAAATGACAAAAGCCGCAGATGTGGAGTTTGTAGCGTGTGAAAGAAAACTTGGCGGACGGCTTGTAACAATAGTTGTGCGAGGAAGCGTGTCGTCTGTTACCGCATCGGTTGAGGCAGGCAAGGCAGCAGCAATACGTATGAATTGTCTTAAAGCTGCTGAAGTGATTGCGCGTCCGCATCATGAGATTTTCAAGTTCCTGCATCTTGACGAACAGAAGGATACAGAGCCTAATTCCGAAAGTGCAGCAACGCATACGGGTTCGGTACCGTCAAAGAAAATTGAAGAAAAAGCAAAGCCTGTATCGAAAAGCAGGACAAGGCGGACAGTATCCGCACGGAAAAGCGGTGCAGAAACCGCAATGAAAAAAGCTGAAATCCTCAATGAGGGTGCAGATAAAAAAGCTCCGCGTGGACGGGGCAGAAAAAAACAAAGTTAAAAATAATTTGAGCATATAGCTCGGAAAGTGGAGGTCATTAAAATGGCAGTAGAAGCATTGGGTATGGTAGAAACAAGAGGTCTTGTAGCAGCAATTGAAGCAGCAGATGCAATGGTAAAGGCTGCTAACGTACAGCTCATCGGAACAGAGAGAATCGGTTCAGGTCTTGTAACAGTTATGGTAAGAGGCGATGTGGGTGCAGTACAGGCTGCAACAGACGCAGGCGCTGCAGCAGGTTCAAAGCTCGGTGAACTTGTATCTGTACACGTAATTCCTCGTCCGCACAGTGATGTGGAAAAGATTCTGCCTGCTATCTAAGCAAAACAGAAAAATTAATACATATTTGTGGAATAAGCGGCGCGCGGCAGCTGACGCATGCCGCTTTCCTCGAATAGATTTTTACGGAGGGGCATATGGTAGACGAGAGCATAGTAAAACAGGTTACAAAAAGTATAATTGAAATATTAAACAGTGAGAGCGCAGACGACAGTATAAAAGTCGGAGTATCGGCGCGCCATGTACATCTGTCACAAGCGGATCTGGAAACGCTGTTCGGAAAGGGATATAAGCTTACGCCGAAGAAGAAATTGATGGGTGACCAGTTTGCGGCGGAAGAATGTGTTACCTTAGTCAGCCCTTCACTCAAGACTATTGAGGGTGTGAGAGTACTCGGACCCGTACGCAAAAATTCACAGATTGAAATTTCCAGAACAGATACATTTAAGTTGAAAGTAAGTCCGCCGGTACGTCCGTCGGGTGAGATAAAGGGCAGTGCGCCTATGGCGCTGGTTGGACCGCGCGGCAGTGTATTCCTTAATGAGGGATGCATTATTGCAAACCGCCATATACATATGACTCCGGCGGATGCAGAAAAATATGGGATAAAAGACAATGACCTTGTAGATGTAGAAATCCAAAATTCAAAACCGACCAGATATTATAATGTTCAGGTACGTGTTAGGGAGGATTTTGATACTGAGATGCATATAGATACTGATGATGCAAATGCGGCTGCAATCAAAAACGGTGACCGCGTAGAAATCCTGACCCAGAAATGAGAAATATATTCCGCGGCAGCGTTTTGCCCGCGGCGGAACGGAGAATGAATATGCTATTGGCAAAAGTAAAGGGGACAATAGTTTCCACAAGTAAAAATGAAAAATTGGTAGGCTATAAATTATTGATAGTCGAAGTTATAAAGAATGACAAACCTACAGGCGAAGAGTTTTTGGCAGTAGACGGAGTTGGTGCAGGTATCGGCGAAAAGGTGATAGTTGCAACCGGAAGCGCAGCCCGGCTTGGTGTTGACCGGAAAGATTCGCCGGTAGACGCCGCTATTGTAGGAATTGTCGATGAAATTCAGTAAAAAAGGGGGTAGGGTTTGCGCTATGGAACTTAAAGAACTGCAAAAGCTGATTTATGACGCGGGAATTGTCGGTGCGGGCGGCGCAGGCTTCCCTACACATAAGAAACTGTCTGATAAAGCAGAAATAATCATAGTAAATGCTGCCGAATGTGAGCCGATGATGATGGTTGACCATCATATAATGCAAAAACATTTGCATCTTTTGGTTGAAACGCTTAATATGATGCTTGATGTTATGGGTGCAAAGCAGGCGATCATCGGTGTAAAAGGCAAGAATATGCATCTTTTGGACCAGGCAGTTGTAAAAGACTTGGAAAATACCAGGATAAGCGTAAAAGAAATTCCGGATATTTATCCTGCCGGCGATGAGGTGGTTTTGACATATGAAACCACGGGACGTATAATTCCGGAGGGTGCATTGCCGATTAGCGTTGGAGTTATCGTAAGTAATATGGAAACGCTTTTTAATATCTGGAAGCTGTTTAATGAGCATACTCCTGTGGTAGAAAAATATGTTACTATCGGTGGTGATACCGAACGTGATATGACGGTAAAAGTACCGGTGGGAATGAAGATTTCAGAACTTTTAGAAGCATGCGGCTATACTGATTTGGAAGGAAAACGCATAATAAGCGGCGGTCCGATGATGGGAAAATTAATTGATGAGAAAACAGAAGTGGTTACTAAAACCACAAAGGGTTTATTGATTTTCCCTGAAACACACGAAGTTATACAGCGCAGAATACGCCCGATGTCTGTTACATTAAAACGTGCATCGGCAGCTTGCTGTAACTGTCATATGTGCAGTGATATATGTCCAAGACATCTTCTGGGATATAATCTACAGGTGCATAAGATTCTTCGTGCTGCTGCGCATTCTGAAATTACGGATACTGAGAATTTTACACAGGCTGCATTATGCTGCGGCTGTGGGATTTGTACAGTAGTAGCCTGTCAGCAGATGCTTGACCCGCAGGCGATTTCTGTTGCGGTAAAGGGCGAGCTTGCAAAACAAGGCTTCAAACGCAAGAATAATATTGCTCCGGAACATGTGTTACCGGAGCGTGCTGGAAGGCTTGTGCCTTCATCCTTACTAATCCAGCGCCTGGGGCTTCAGGAATATATCAAACCAAAGGTAATGCGCGATATGCGTACTTTCTCCCCCAAAAGGGTATATATCCCAATGAAACAGCATGTAGGAGCTCCGGCAGTTAGTGTTGTAAATGTAGGGGATATGGTAAAGAAAAAAGACGTAATTGCCAGAACACCTGAAAATCTGCTTGGAACAACAATGCATGCGAGCATTGACGGAAAAGTTATTGAAGTTTCTCCGTCAAGGATAGTAATAGAGCGGGTATAGAGCCGCAATAAAGCGCATTGGAGGAATTGGATAATATGGCTAATTCTATTGGGTTAATTGAAGTTAAAAATATTTCTAAGGGTATACGTATTACAGATGAAATGTTAAAAAGCGCAGATGTAAAACTGATAGAATCAGGTTCCGTTTGCCCTGGAAAATATGTTACAGTAATTGGCGGCAGTTTATCTGCGATTAAAGCCGCGGTTGACAGGGCGGCTTGGATAGCACAGGACGCGCTCATTGATAAGTTTGTAATAGGGAATCTCGGTGATAAGGTTTATGATGCAGTAAGCGGTACGGCTTGTACGAAACCGAACGGTGCTTTGGGGGTAATAGAAACCTTTACGGCGGCATCGGCTATTATGTCGGCGGATGCGGCGGTAAAAGCGGGAGTAGTTGAACTGATTGAGGTCAGGATTGCACGCGGTATGGGCGGAAAATGTTTTGTGACAATGACGGGTGAAGTGGCAGATGTAAGGGCTGCTGTTGAGGCAGGCGCAAAACTTGCTGCTGCTGACGGCGTACTTATTAACACTGAAGTAATAGCAAATCCGCATCCGGATTTATGGGCATCAATTATATAAAGAATGAAAAGGGAGTGCTGAGTCACTCCTTTCGTTGTATTGGTAATAGTTACGGAGGATTTATATATGCTGGCGGTTGAAAGACGTAGTAAGATTGAACAGATTATAACCCAGAATAAAAGTGTGCTGGTTCCGGAACTTGCAAAGCAGTTTGAGGTTACCACTGAAACTATACGCGGTGATTTGGAAAAATTGGAAAAAAAGGGCGTTTTGGTACGTACATATGGCGGCGCAACTTTGGTTGAAGGCTCGGAAGCCGATATGGATTATTCCGACCGTGCTGCGGTAAACGCCGAAGGGAAACAGCGTATAGGCGAGCGTGCGGCAGAAATGATTAAGGATGGAGAAACAATATTTCTTGACGCAAGTACATCAAGCCTTTATGTTGCAAAGTACATAAAAGAAAAGCAGGGATTAACAGTCATTACAAACGCCGAGAGGGTGGTACAGGAGCTGGCAGGCTGCCCTAACATAAAGGTAATATGTATAGGCGGGGGTCTGCGACCTAAGAATATGTCATATTGCGGCAGGATTGCTGAGGAAACGATACGTAATTATTATTATGCGAATAAGCTGTTTTTCTCGTGCAGGGGCGCAACAATACTGCGAGGTTTGACTGAATCGAGCGAAGAGGAAGCAGAAATTAAAAAGGCAATGCTTGAAAGATGTGAAACATCAGTATTTTTGTGTGATTATAAGAAGATTGGAAAACTTGGAATACCGATAATTTCGGATTTAAAATCGGTTGATACCTTTATAACCGATATAAAACTGACAGAGGAATGGCATACAGTACTTGAAGAAAATGACGTAGAGGTTTTAGAGGTACCGGCAGAGTGAAGGTTAAGTATAAAAAGCCACGCAATAATTATTGCGTGGCTTTTTTATGATTGTCTGATTAGTCATTCTCATTATTGCTTGGAGCAATTTTATTCCATTTGCAACTAAAATAGAATAGTACAGAAAGAATTGTAGCAATAGTCCATCCGATTGGCCAGGCAAGCCAGATTCCTGTTGTTGCAAGCTCAGCAGATAGAATAAATGCCAATGCAACTCTGAGTACCAGGTCGGTAAAGGTTGTTACCATAAA
>CALXUL010000051.1 GCA_944391635.1 uncultured Clostridia bacterium
TTGCGATTATTGTACGGGAAATCTTGGAAACTGTACTTGTAATAACAGCCAATGACGTTGTGGGCTTGGCTGTGGCAAAAGATATGGTCAGCATAAGGGGCAAAAATTCGAATAGTTTTAAAAGGGCCTTTTGCTAAGGGTAAATCCTTTGGCAAGAAGGCTTTTTTGTTGTAGTGAAAAATAGCATTAACTTGAGAAAAAAAGCATTGACAACAAGATTTTCAAATGTTATAGTCGGCATGAAAAATATAATTTATATTTGAAAGGAGTAAAATATGAAAGATATTTTTAGTGAAATTGCCGCTTTGGGAATCGGCGGAAGAATGGACTTGCTGGCAGAAAATGAGCCTGAGCAGACAGAAAAAATTACAAGCGCGCTTAAAAAGAGTACCGAGGCGGCAATTATAACAGAGAAAAAGATGTCAACAAAAGAGGAGCTGGCAAAAGAGCTTTTAAAAATGCGTGAAAAATTTAAGCCGTTTCTTAATAATTATGCACCGGAGGTTTCGCCTGTCGCAAAAACAATTGAATTAAATGAATTTACCTTAAATGGTGAAAAGATAAAAATCCCACATTACTGCGGCCCTGTGGGATATGCAAAAAAGGTATATGAAACTGAATTTTACCTTGATAGCGAGTATAAGGATAAATCGGTATATATCTGTTTTAAAGGCGCCGACTATAAGGCAGTTGTATATGTAAATGGTATTTGTACTGGGATACATGAGGGCTTTTTTTCTCCGTTTGAATTTAATATAGATGAGAAGATAACTAATGGGAAAAATTGTGTAAAAATTGAGCTATATAATGACTATGTGTATATGGGAAGAAATCTTGATAGTGGAGGAAAAGCTGAGGGCGATAAATTATATGCAGCAACAGGGCTTGGCTGGGATGATCCGGAACTTGGATGGCATCATTGCCCGCCGGGAATGGGTATCTATGACAGAGTATATATTGAAATAAGAAATCGGATTAGTATATCTGATATTTTTGTGCGCGATGGTGAAATATGGGTCGATGTTATAAATGACGATTATATTGCTAAAAACGTTGAATTTAATGTTTCTGTTTATGGTCAAAATTTTGATCAAGCTGCTATAAAAAATATGCATTATAAACCTTCTACTTCAAAAACAGTCGGGATGGGTGATAGTTTAACCGAAGCAAGTGTTGGTGATATGCTTGGTAAAGCAATCGATATGCCGGCATTTAAAGGTCAAAATACATATATAATCCCTTTTAAGATAGATAATCCTAAAATATGGGATTTGGACAGTCCATATCTTTATCAGGTACAGATAGAACTTTTAGAAAACGGCATTTTGCGTGATAAAAAAGCAAAACAGTTTGGAATGCGTAAGTTTTGGCAGGATACGTCAGAGAAAATAAAGGGGATGTTCTATCTTAATGGTAGAAAAATAAGACTGCGTGGTGCAAATACTATGGGATTTGAACAACAGGCAGTGATGAGAAACGACATTGATCAGCTTATTGATGACATACTTCTTGCCAAAATATGTAATATGAATTTTTTACGCCTTACACAGCGTCCCGTACAGGATAAAGTATATGAGTATTGTGATAAGCTGGGGCTTATGACTCAAACAGATCTGCCGCTTTTTGGGTGTATGAGAAGGACCAAGTTTTCAGAGGGGATAAGACAGGCAGAGGAGATGGAGAAAATCATACGAAACCATGCGTGTAATGTAATAATTTCGTATATAAATGAGCCGTTCCCTAATGCAAATAATGAACCGCACCGGCACCTTAACAGACAAGAACTCGAAAGCTTTTTTGAGTGTTTAGACAGGGCAGTAAAACTTCACAATCCGGATAGAGTAATAAAACATGTAGACGGTGACTATGACCCGCCGAGCAAAGGCATGCCTGATAATCACTGTTATCCGATGTGGTATAATGGGCATGGGATAGATATTGGGCTTTTGAACAAAGGGTATTGGCTGCCCACAAGACCCGGATGGTATTATGGATGCGGCGAGTTTGGTGCGGAAGGTCTTGATTTTTATGAAGTCATGAAAAATGATTACCCCAAGGAATGGTTAAAAGAGCCGTTTGACCCAAAAAATATTGTAAATGCGCAGACCGGCAGCTTTTATTATTTCTTTTTTGACAGAGGTGATAATATTTTTGATTGGATTAGTAAAAGCCAGAACCATCAGGCTTTTGCAACAAGAATTATGACCGAAGCATTTAGAAGAAACAGTAAAATGATTTCACAGGCAATCCATCTGTTTATTGATGCATGGCCGTCGGGATGGATGAAAACTATTATGGACTATAAGCGTAATCCCAAACCGGCATACTTCGCATATAAAAATGCATTAGAGCCAATGATGCTGTCTTTAAGATGTGACCGATTTACTTATTTTGAGGGCGAAAAAATAAGCATAGAATGTTATGTGTGTAATGACACAGAAAAAAGTGGCGATTATTTGGTAGTATATGAAATGCTTAATAAAAGCGCAAAAACAAAAGTTTTCGTAAAAGATTGTGATGTCACGTATGTTTCTAACGCCGAGTTTGTTGCAGAATGTGAAAAGGACCGGGACAAGATTATGGTCAAGGCAATATTGCTGGACGAAAATGATAACGTTGTTACATACAACACAATAGAAATAGAAGTGTTTAAGAGGGAAGAGGAGATTTTTGAAACAAAAAATGAAATTATATTTAACCTTGAACCAGGTGAATATGAAATTGCAGGCGAAAATGTAAAAGTTAAAGCATGCGGAATGCTCCCTGTACATTTTGTAAGCAGAAAAACAGGACATAAAGCAGTAGAAAGATTTTCAGACAGAGATTTTTCATATTGGTATGATAAAGAAACTGATATGATCAAACCTATACTTTATAACACTTTTGAGGCAGATGGCTTTAGACCTATTCTGATAAGCGGAAATATGGATGAAAATGGAGAATGGAAAGAGACTTTAGCATGTGCTGAGAAAGATTATAATGGGAAAAAATATATTATTTGTAATGTTGATGTAAGAGTTGAAAACCCGATTGCAGCACGGTTTTTAAATGAACTAAAAAAACTATAATAAATAAAGAGACAAAACTATGAACAAATAGCTTTGCCTCTTTGCTTTTTTATTCCAAAAGACTAAGAAAAGCGTCTTTATTTATTATATTTTTAGGTCTGAAATTATCTGAAATAATATAATTATAAACAGACTTTTCAAGTTGTTTTGCTGCTATATCATCAGCTTCAAGGTCAAAACCTAAGTACAGAAGATCAGCTTTTCCGACCTTTACTTCAAAAAGCGGCGAACGGGGGGTGTTGTCAACAAAGTTGGGAACTGTCTCTACAATCGGGTTAAAACTGTCCCCAAAACTTGATATATCAATAGCGTATGAGTTATCTAATAGGTTTTTCCAATGATAGTCCGGGTATTTGTCGGTTGGAAATAGGTCGAAAATGGGGTGCGTTTCATCAATTATTGCGCCGCAGGGCTTTTTAGACGGGAAGAATACAGGTGACCAAAAAACAGGTATGAAGCTACCTTCTGCTGAGTTTTTCGCGCATTTGTAAGAAACTACAG
>CALXUL010000052.1 GCA_944391635.1 uncultured Clostridia bacterium
AAAGGGAAGGCTGTTAACCGGTGCGGATATAACGGCGGCAACATTGATTTTTGAGGGATTGGGCGTTGATGCGTTCGGGTTTAACTGTGGTCTTGGTCCTGGGCAGATGCTGGAACTTATGCCGGAACTTATGAGTGTATGCAGCATGCCGGTGATAGTAAATCCAAATGCAGGTCTGCCGGTGTCGGTAGACGGGAAAACAGTATTTAATGTAGATGCCGATGATTTTGCAAAGGCTCAGGAGCAGATTTATCTTCAGGGTGCGGCTTTACTGGGTGGCTGCTGCGGGACAACGCCGGAACATATAAAGGCTATGACCGAGCTTCTTAAGGATAAGAAGCCGGTATCGGTTAAACCGCAGGAGATAACAGCGGTTACATCTTATTGTAAAACAGCGGTATTTGGCGCAAGACCTCTGATAGTCGGTGAAAGAATAAATCCGACAGGTAAAAAGCGGCTTAAGGAGGCGCTTCGTGCAAATGATACCGAGTATATATTAAGAGAAGCAATCGCCCAGGCAGAAAGCGGGGCAGATATACTTGATGTTAATGTCGGTCTGCCCGAAATAAATGAGCCGGAGATGATGCAGACAGCGGTAAGCGCGATACAGGGAATATGTGACCTGCCGCTTCAGATAGATACCTCTGATACCGAAGCGATGGAGCGTGCACTCAGAATATATAACGGAAAGCCACTGATAAATTCTGTAAACGGCAAAGAAGAATCAATGTCTGCGGTATTCCCTTTAGCAAAAAAATACGGCGGCGCGGTTGTGTGCCTTACTCTTGATGAGGACGGAATCCCTGATACCGCAGAGGGCAGGATAAAGATTGCCGAAAAGATTATAGAGCGCGCCAAGGAGTACGGGATAAAACGTAAAGACCTTATTATTGATGCATTGGCAATGACAATTTCAACCGGAGCGGATAACGCGAAAGTTACATTGGAAACAATAGATTATGTGCATAACAAAATGGGGCTTAATACTATTTTGGGTGTATCTAATATATCGTTTGGCTTACCTGCACGTGAACATATAAATTCGGTATTTTTTGCAAATGCAATGGAGCGGGGGCTTACAAGCGGGATAATAAACCCTATGTCAAAGGCAATGATGGACGCGCATGCGGCGATTTGTGCTCTGCATGGCTATGATACGGATTGTGCGGGGTATATAGCGCGTTTCTCGGCTGAAGCTGAGCCTCCGAAAAAGCAGGAGGGCGCTGTAATGTCGCTTCGTGATGCAGTTATTAGAGGGCTTTGTGAGGATGCTTATAATGCGGCAAAAACAGCGCTTTTAAGTATGGCGCCGATTGATATAATTAATTCAGAGCTTATCCCGGCGCTTGACGTTGTGGGAGACGGTTTTGAAAAAAATAAAATATTCCTGCCTCAGCTTTTGGTAAGTGCAGATGCGGCAAAGCGGGGCTTTGACGCGATCAAGGAATTTCTGATTGAAACCGGTGAAAAGCAGGAATCGCGCGGAAGTATTATACTTGCAACAGTTAAAGGCGATATTCATGATATAGGCAAAAATATCGTAAAGGTGCTTTTAGAGAATTACGGATATACGGTAATAGACCTTGGAAAGGATGTTGCGCCGGAGATTATTGTTGATACGGCGATAAGAGAGAATATCCGGCTTGTGGGTTTAAGCGCGCTTATGACAACGACCGTGTGCAATATGGAAGAGACGATAAAACAGCTAAGGAAAGTATCCGACTGCAAGGTGATGGTCGGGGGTGCGGTATTAACTCCGGAATATGCCGAATCAATAGGTGCGGACTTTTATTCAAAGGATGCCTTGGGAAGCGTGCATTACGCAAACCGCTTGTTTGGATATGATGATTAGAAAGGAAGAAAAACGATGGCAAGAAAAATATTTTTTGTATTGATAATGACAATGTTTTTTCCGCTTTTAAATGCAGCGGCGGAAGAGGAGTTTTTGACGGGGTATGAAATGATTGATATGCCGCGTTTTATGGAAATAAAAAATCCGCAAGTGAGTCTTTTTTCTGAGGGACTTACTGTATCTGATTTATATAATACTATTTCGGAGGGTATTGTTGCAGGAAACAGCGAAATAGATATAAGAAAATATAATATTTCGTTTGCCGACGATTCAGGCTCTGATATAAGCTATAATGATTTAGCTACAACGTATTGTACTGCGGTTTACAATCATCCTGAGTATGCCGATCTTACGACGGGGTATTACTGTTATTATATAAAAGGGACGACAATTATTTCAAAAATCGAACCTGTGCGCCTTGGAGCAGATGAATATGACGAAACTGCTTTTAGAGAAGAAACAGAACGGGTATATTCCGAAATTATTAAACCCGGAATGAGCGACATTGACAAGGTTTTGTCGATACATGATTACTTGGCAGATACAATAATATATGACCCTGATTATAAAGAAGATACGCTTGACCCTAATATTACAGCATACGGTGCGCTTGTTAATCAAGTTGCGATATGCCAGGGCTATTCGCTCGCATTTAAGATGCTTTGCGATAAGGCAGGGATAGAATGCGGCTATGCGGTGAGCTATTCACATAACCATATGTGGAATGTTGTAGGTATAGACGGTAATTATTATCATATTGACGTCACGCATGATGACCCTGTAAGGACTATTCTTTCAACATCTGGGGGACAGCAATATATTTGTACCGACCCTGCTGTGATACATAAATATTTCCTTATAAGTGACAGCAAGTGTGCCGAACTTCGTTCATACAGCGACTGGATATCCACCCTTCCGGCGTGCGGAGATGACCTGCTTTATGAGAGTCTTCCATATTCTAATTTAAGGGCAGTATTTAAGTATGATGATTCGAGATTTTGGTATGAGGAATA
>CALXUL010000053.1 GCA_944391635.1 uncultured Clostridia bacterium
GAACTCCATTTTATATCAGTAAGCAAGTGTATATAATACCCCAGATAAAAAGGCGCATCCTCCCAGGCGTTTTTACTGCGTAAATAGGTATTATAAAATTTATCTATATCAATATCGGTTTTTCTGCCGGTTTCAGTCCAGTGCGTTATAGTAGCCGGCGGCATAAACCCCGCAAAACTGTCCTTTTCACCGTAACCGCAATCAGGGGCAATACTTCCAACTAAAAATTCATCTCCGGCTTTTTCATTTAACCTGTCAAGAAAGAAATCACATACTCTAAGATGTACCATCCAGGTTGCCATAAGCATCAACTCCAAATTTATGATTTATCCTTCTTATTTAATATTCCTCTTATACCACCAGCAGAAATTGGTTTTTCTATGTATTTGGTAACCAAAACAGAATATACTATGCATATTACAATCGCTATAAGCGAAAATCCTTCCATTGCCTGCCGGTCATTCATCACCGGTGATGCTGTAGTATATGGTACTCCCACTTTTTTTAAAAATATATTCACATTCTGCTGTACCAGATAAAAATTGTATGATATACCAGAAATAAAAACAAAAAACTTATTCCCGCATATTGTCTTACCAAAAAACTTTACCGAATATGTTGCAGCAATTACAAATACCGCAAAGAAAATCCCCGGAATAAACCGCCAGCAAAACCTCACATATGCACTGCTGTCAATATTCTCACCAAGATTTGTCCTGCCCATAAATACCATAAACTGATATGCCCCCACAAGACAAACCAATGCAAGTACAGTCATAGGTATCCTAAGTTTTGTCCAGTCAATATTTTTATGCCGCATCATTACCAGAATATATGACGCTAACATACCAATTGCAAATATATCAAAATAACCGAGCGTATTTGCCTGTGCAAATTGATCTATATCAGCATAGGACAAAAGAATCAGCCTTGTTATAACTCCAACCGCACCCATCCCAAAAAATGTCAGATATACATTCTTTTTAAATAGCAGCTTCAAAAGCGGGAATATCAGATAAAACTGCACTTCTATTGCCATAGTCCAGGCAGTCGGAACAATTGACATCACTGTATCACTGCTAAAATTATGCACAAAAAATATATGCATTAAATAATGCTTTGCCTTTTCGATAAAAGGCATATCTGCACTTACAACCTGACCGGCTTCGGGGAGAAAAAAAATTATTAATAATATCAATAAATATGACGGAAGAATTCTTCTTGCTCGCTTACGATAGAAAGTTATGACATTTTCTTCTTTACATTCTCCGAACATCGCACGCGCGACCGGATAAAACATACAAAATCCGCTTAGCATAAAAAATGCGTCAAGTGCCACATAACCATACTGCTGAAATGGCTCAAAATTGAAAAGCCAGAATGTATCGGTAAGCCGTAATTTGTATGAAATCCAGGTCTGCAGCCAAAGGTGAAATATGAACATCAGTATTACCGATACCGCTCTTAGCCCGTCAAGTGCCGGAAGATAAGAAGATATTTTTTCCTCAGTCGTTTTTTTTTTACCTTAGGGCAATATATTGCATATAAAATAATCCCTGCAATAAACAAAAATACTATTATTATACACATTATTAAAGGTATTGGCAACATACCAATTCTCGCGTATATATCCATATTCTTATCCGTCCTTTGTAAAATTAAAAATCATAACTGCAGAATTTACATAACAGATCTATACAAGCATCAATATCTTTGAGTGATGCCATCTCGGATGGGGAATGTATATACCGTGTCGGTATAGAAATACCACCGGTTCTGACACCGCTGCGTGTTGTATGAATAACGCCGGCGTCTGTTCCGCCGTCACACATAACCTCTAGTTGGTAAGGGATTTTTGACTGTTTTGCAAGTTCAATCAAAAGCGAACGTATCCCTGCATCACAGATTATGCTTCTATCCATCACCTTAATCGCTGCCCCACCGCCGAGCTTTACCTCCATCTTATCGCAGCCAGGCACATCGCCCGTATCGGTAACATCAACCGCAAGCGCTATATCCGGCTCAATTTCATATGCTGCCGTCCTTGCACCTCTTAAGCCCACTTCCTCCTGGACAGTGAAACAAAAATACAAATCGTTTTTATCCCCTGCCTGCTGGAGTGTGCGTATCAGAGCATAGCATCCAGCACGGTTATCAAGCGCTTTGGATATAACTATATCGTCCTGCTGTATATATGCTCCGTCAAATACTGCCATATCACCTATCGACACAAGCTCTTTTGCTTCTTTCTCGTTTTCCGCTCCTATATCTATAAACATTTTTGAAATTTTCAGCTCTTTATTATCGTTTTCGGTATCTATAACCCCGCAAACACCGTTTTCAAAAACGACTCTCCGGTTTAATAGCCTTTTCACATACACACCGCCAACTGAAGAAAACCGCAAATATCCGTTTTTATCAATAAAAGTAACTGCAACGCCTATTTCATCACAATGCGCCGCAAGCATTATTTTTTTTCCATTCCCTTTTTTATGGACAATCAGATTCCCTAACGCATCGGTATATACTTCATCAGCAAATTTCTCCGATTCCGCTTTTAGAATATCGCACAACGCACTCTCTCTTCCCGATGGCGCAGCACACTTTGTTAACCTTTCAAGCAGCACCCAAATCACCAGCCTTTCAATTAAACCAACTCATTAGTGCAGAGCAAAAACAGTTCTGCCACATTCTTTACTGCTTCAATATCACCCATATCCGCAATTGAGCAGGGTGAATGTATATACCGGCAAGGCACCGAAACCGATGCCGTCTTTACACCTTTTTTAGAAAGATGTATTGCCCCGGCATTATTTCCGCCTGCTATCGCGGCTTTATACTGTACAGGTATTTTAGCTTTTTGGCTTTTCTCATACAGCCATTGGCAAAAATCCCTGCCCACAATAGTTCTATTATCTGCAAAAGAAACCGCAGCACCGCTGCCAAGTTTTGTTACATAATCCTTCTCTTTTACGCCGCCAACATCCGAACAAGTAGTTGCCTCAACCGCAAGCGCTATATCCGGTTCAATCGCATATGCCGCAGTTTTCGCACCTCGAAGCCCTACCTCTTCCTGTGCCGTAAAGCAAAAATAGGTGTCATATACAGGCTTTATCTTAATAAGTTCCATTAAAACCGCACACCCTGCACGGTCATCTATCGCTTTCGCCTTTATTATTTTGCCGGACATTTCCTGATACTTCGTATTAAACGCTGCATAATCACCGAGTTCTATATATCTTTCTGCTTCCTCTTTGCTGTTTGCTCCTATATCTATATACATATCACTGATTTTAGGTGCGATTTCGCGTTCTGACTTTTTCTGAAGATGTATCGCCTTCATTCCAATAACACCGTTTACAGAATCTTTCCCAATCCTCACGCGCTTAGAAACAACAACCCTGGTGTCGATTCCTCCCACGGTCTTAAATTCAAGAAACCCCTTTTCGGTTATACCCGAAATAATAAATCCAACCTCATCTGTATGCGCATCAATCATTACCTTTTTTTCAGAGCTTTCGCCCTTTCTTTTTGCAATAAGATTGCCTATAGAATCGGTAAAAATCTCATCTGCATACTCTCTTATATTCTCCTTAATGAACTTCCTCACCGGCGTTTCATTTCCGCTTACTCCGTCCATCTCGCATAATTCTTTTAAATACACAGCCATCCCTCCAAATCAGAATCCAGTCCGGCTATAAAATGCGTCAACAGATCACTTGTCGCATAAACATCGTTAATATCAAGCGTCTCTACCGTAGTGTGCATATACCTAAGCGGAATTGATAATAGAGCAGTAGGCACACCCACTCCCGCAACCTGAAGCTCCCATGCATCTGTTCCGGTATCACCGCCTTCGACCTCAACAGTATACTTAATATTTGCCCTTTTTGCCGTATCAATAAGCCGCTTTGACATTGCCGGGTGAATATTAGGGCCTTTTGATATTGCAGTTCCGCTACCAAGCTCAAAGGCATTCTTAGAATTGTCCGGCGTAATACCGTGCGTAACATCTACCGCTATTGCCATATCAGGTTTAATTGAAAAACCAGCCGTCTTTGCACCCCGGCTTCCGACCTCTTCACATACCGCTAAAACAGCATATACATCAACTTCTGTTTTAATGTGCGACAGTGCTTCAAACGTTTTAACCAACGCCGCAACGCTCGCTCTGTCATCCATAGTTTTTGCACTGACAATTGTGCCTAAAAGCGGGGTAAACTCGCCGCATAACGTAACAGCATCGCCTACGCTTACCAGCTCAGACGCACTCTCACCCAAAAAGCCCAAATCTATCCGCATATCCTTCATTTTAACGCGCTTATCCGCTTCATTCCTGCTCTGAAGATGCGGTGGCTTTGCTCCTATCACTCCGGGAAAATCCTTTTTTCCGTGCACAATCACCTCGCATCCCGGCAGTATGCTTGTATCAATCCCCCCGATATTGACAAAGCTTAAAAATCCGTCCTCATCAATACTCGTTACCATAAGTCCTATTTCATCCATATGCGCTTCTATCATTATGCTGGGCGCGTTCTTTATACCGCATCTTTTAACAGCAATCACATTATTTAGTGTATCGGTATATACTTCGTCTGCATAAGGCTTGAAATATTCCAGAACCTTATCCGTAATCCTGTATTCAAAACCTGAAACTCCGCGCAATGAAGATAACGCCTCTAAAAGCTGCCTCATCCCTTGCTTCACCTGTTCCTTTCAGAAAATATTTTAAAGCTTATTAACCAATTCTTTAAATAGCTTTCCGCGTTCTTCAAAATTCTTAAACATATCAAAGCTTGTAGACGCCGGGGAAAGCAATACTACATCACCGGGGTTTGCATTTTCCCTGGCTTTTGACACAGCTTCAGGATAGGTATCTGCGTGTATTACCTTAACTTTATCCCCACCCGGTGTTGCTTTTAATGCCATTTCAATTTTATCCGCGGTCTTACCTATCAAAATTAGCGTGTGTACATGCTCTGCAATTGACGGACCTATATCATCATAAGGTATACCCTTATCCTTGCCGCCAGCAATCATAACAACATTATCTTTAAAAACTTTTAGCGTATTTATTGTCCTATTTGGACTTGAATCTATTGAACTGTTATAGTATGAAACGCCGTCAAGCACTCTTACCAGCTCTATCCTATGCTCCACGCCGCCAAAATTCTCAGCGATGTCCAAAAAGACATTATGGTCTGCAATATCATACACTGCCGCCATTGCTGCCATATAATTTTCGACATTGTGCATACCCGGTATTTTTATTTTGTTTATATCAATCAGCTTTTCCTTATTATAACAAATATACCCATCCTGCAAACAAAAATCCGCATCACAATATGCCGAAAAGCTTATCAGTCTGCCTTTTGCCTCTTTTGCAATCTTTTTTGTTTCTTCATTTCCCGCATTTGTAACCAATAGGCTTTTTTCATTCTGATAACGCATAATATTCTTTTTCGCGTCAATATACTCAGCATAATCCTTATGCACATCAAGATGGTTCGGCGAAATATTCGTTATTACCGCAATATCAGGAGATTTTCTCATCGTATGGAGCTGAAAGCTTGAAAGCTCTAAAACCACATATTCATCCTCGCCTATCTCCTCCGCCTCATCTATTAAAGGACGACCTATATTCCCGCCAAGACGTGTCTTTTTTCCTGACGCTTCCAAAAATTTATGTATCAGCGTCGTAGTTGTTGTTTTCCCGTCACTGCCTGTTACAGCGATTATTTTAGCCGGACATATATCAAAAAACACTTCCATTTCAGACGTAACCCATGCTCCGCGCTCTCTTGCCGCCATAAGCTGCGGTATATCATATCTCATACCAGGGGTTTTAAAGATAATATCTTCGCAAATCATATCAAGATAGCCGTCGCCGAGCTTAAATTCCGTTCCCTGTCTTTCCAATTCATTATATATCTCGCCGAGTTCTTCTGCAGTTTTTCTGTCATAGGCAGTTACCTTTGCACCATAACGCTGCAAAAAACCAATAAGAGGTTTATTAGATATACCTATTCCTATTACTGCAACATTTTTCCCGCGAATCTTCTCGGAAAATTCAGAAAGCTTATTATTCATTATTAGCCCCTCTTCTGAAAAAATTTACATACTTAGTTATTATATCACAGTGAACATAAAAATACAACCTTATACAGATTTTTTATCTTTCCGCATAATAAAAAACCGCTTTTTATATCCAAAAGCGGTTTTGTCATCTTTAGTTTTTAAGATAAATAACCGGACTTTCTGCAATATGTCCCTGGTTATCTATCAGCTCCGCCTTGATGAATGACTCATCTCCGCGAAGTTTCCACTTTGCTGCTGTTACAAAATCCTCATCGGTATCTGCCTTAAACTCAGCTCCGGCATTGGCAAACCCTCCGGTAATAATATTTATTCTGCTCACAGGGCTGCATTTTAAATATGCCGTCATACCCTTTACCTCCCAGATATATATCTGCGGCAGGCACATATTTGTCTTAAGTTTATCTGCTTCATTTACGCATCTGTAATTGATGTTTTCCATGAAAATCCCTTCTTTTATTCTCACCTTACATTTAATTATTAACCAAAATTTTCTTTTGGTCAGTGATATTATAGCATAAAATTTGGATTTGTAAATAACAACATCGTTACTTATATGTTAAATTTTTGTAAACGAAAAAAATACAACCAATTATCTACCAATTCCTAAGGATTTTTCTATATCTTTTACACAATTAAACAGGACATTTTTCAATATTGAGCGTAAATGTTTTTTCATCATAGCTTCCGGTTACAACAACCATATACCCTTCATCTTTTGAGTTATACGCCATCTTTGTTTCACCGATAAACGATGCCTCATAGTTATTCAGCAAATAGTACAGATAATTCTCCATATCCTCCTGGGGCTTATCGCTCGCATAGGTATAGCTCGCCGATAGAATCCGTCTTCCATCCTCTGACTTTACTATATTCTCTTCTTTTAGCGTGCGTTCGCTGAGCGCCTCGCTAAAAGATATAAGCAAATCATCGCCTACTCTATACTTTTCAGGGCCTGCACCGCATGATGCAAGAATTGATACAACCGCTATAACTGCGCAAAATTTTGCAAATTTCATTTTCTCTTACTGTTACCTTTCAAATTATGTACAAATTAATTATTCCCCAAACAAAAATTTTCTATTCATTAATATCCAAGTTCTTCCGGCACAACTATTACCGTAATCCTGCCTGGATTATAACAGCAGCCATCAACTATACCGATTGCATTGCATACACGCGCTTTCATACGGCAAATTTCTTCTTTACATACGCCATCCTCAAAACAAGGAGTGCCTTCGTGCGGTATACGTCTTGCATTTAGAGGCGCAACACGTCTGCATCTTTTTATTCCGTCCTCAAGAGTATCTACAATTTTATTTACGCCCACAACAACAATTACCTTTTTAGGTCCAAATATCAACGAACTTACCCTATTACCGGTACAATCAATACATACAAGCTGTCCTTGTCTTGTTACTGCATTAACGCTTGATACGAACACATCGCTGGTTAATCCCTGGCGGTAAAGTTCAATCATATTCTCATACGAACCTGCGTTATACCTGTCAATAAAATTATATTTCGGGCTTCTTATTACATCCGACAATATCCCGGTTTCATTTAAAGTAACCGAACCGCCTACTGCTATTTTGGACCCTTCAGGAATAAGTTCCTCCACCATTTTCTTAGCTTCATTGGAGTCTTTCGCATATCTTGCGTCAAATTTCTTTTCATTTAAGATATCAATAATCTCTCTTGCTTTGTTCTCAAAATCCCATTTCATTACTGCATCCATTATATTTTCATCCTTTCTTGCCAAAATGGTATTAAAAACTATTCTTTCCATAATTATATAATACACAAAAAATATTGTCAATAAATTTTTAAATAGCACAAATATCTTCCCAAGTGTTGAAGTAAGTCAAAAAATATAGTATAATGGGGGCAGTAGATGTGGCTGTATTTTAAAATATATTTAACAAAGGAGAGTATATTATGAAGAAAATAGTTCTTTTTATGCTATGTTTATGTGTGTATCTTATAACCTTCACCACAGCAAACGCACAAAATACGCAGGACATAACAAACACAGGAATAGACTTTTTGACAAACCCGCCTATTGAGGAAACTGTATATACCGCAGGATCGGGTACAGTTACATACACCCCCGCAAACACGAGCGTAGAACCTGCTACAATAACTCTTGAAAATGCCTCAATTTACGGCGCAACAGAGGACGTCAATTACTGGTCAAATAACCATAAAAAGTCTGCAATAATCGCAAAAGGCGATGTCAATGTTGTGATAAAAGGCTATAATAAAATTATATTAACTAAAGAGAATTCGAGTGGTTTATTCTTTTATGACAGCAATGTAACAATAAAAGGCGGAGGAACGCTTATGATTGACAACACAGGCGAAGGAGAATCTTTAAATCCTGTCGGTATGCCGATTCAGATTGTCGGAGATAATGACAGATATGACGAAGACGTATCCGGAAATCTTTTAATTGAAAGCGGTAATATTGATATTAAGACAGTGTCCGGCAGAGTGGTAAATTGCCTCCAGGTTCATCATAATTTCACAATGACCGGCGGCACTCTTAAAACAGATGGCGGTTCTGCCTCAATCCACTGCGTAAAAGGAGAAATTAATATTTCAGATTCTACCGTAAAGTGCGTTAACGCTACAAGCCGCGGAATACGCAATGCCGACGGCAATATAATAATTTCCGGTAATTCAAAAATCGATATACAAAGTGACCGCGACTCCTTTTTTGGGATTGATATTTCTAATGACTCTACCGACGGACTAATAATAAATAACGGCGCAAGTTTAAATATTTTAAACGGCGGTATAGGAATATATATTGAAAACGGAGGTGCTGTAAATCTCCAAAATGCTTATCTTAATATTAATGTAAATGACATTGGTATTTATACTAACGGTTATTTACAAGTTAAAGGGGGCAGCTTAAAAATTGCAGCTGACGGCACATATGGCAAACAATCCTTTACAGCCGGTATATACTGCGCTTCAGGGTTATTAAATGCCTGCGAAGTGGATATTGCGGTTTCAAATATGTCGGACAATATAAAACAAATAACAGCCGCTATATACTCTGAGACTAAATTCAATGTAAATAACAGTGCCAAAGTGACATTAAAATCTCAAAGCGCAAATTCTAATGAGTTAAATTACGGTTTTTACAGCGATGCAGATGATATACACGTAAACGGCGGTACGGTTATAATACAAGGCAGCGGTGCCGCTATCAGTTTTGCGCCTGACCTTTCAAACTATCAGCTTAGCAATATTAGCTGCGCATCAGATTTTGACGGTAATTCTATTGAGGAATATAACCCAGAAAATGTAGACAGTTATAAATATATTGTAATCGAACCTTTGGTTTTTTCGGTGACTTACGAAAATGGCAATGCGGTGATTATTTCGGAAAAAGATGTTGAAAACATAACTGTTGTTTTTACGGCATATGACGAAAATAAAAACCTTATTGATTGTGATACGGTAACAACTGCGTTGAACACCGGTAAAAATAACATTAAATCAATCTCTTTTAACCCAGAAGATAATAATGTCAAAATAATGCTTTGGAATAACCTTATTAATATGAAACCGATTCCGACATTATAAATCAACTTAATTATAATAACGTCAACGAAAAATGCCTGTGCTTTTTAGTACAGGCATTTTTTATATTTATAATTTTATTAAATATCATTAGGCATGTAAACCATTGTTTTAAATTTTGGGACTTTCAGGAAACACGCACCAATTTTGCACCAACAAAAACAAAAACCGCATAACAATGCGGTTTTTGTTTATTATGGAGGAGAGGATGGGATTCGAACCCACGAACGCTGTTAACGTTACAGCATTTCCAATGCTGCGTCTTCGACCACTCGGCCACCTCTCCAAATCATAGAACAGATTGTATTATAACATACCTGTTCTTTGCTGTCAAGCATTTTTTACCTCTATAAATCAAATTCACTGCCGCTTGTTTCAACGATGTCAAGAACCTTTCCCGCAAGATAAACTGAGCCACACACCACAACAACACCTTTATATTGAAGCGCCTTTTTTATCGCACTCTTTACATCAGGCTCTATTTCGACATTTTTTGCATACTGTGAAAGCTTACCAGCATCCATACATCTTGGCATGTCAAGATGTGTTGTTATTATCCCGTCTACATTTTGAGATAATATTTTTATGCATTCCTTTGCGTCCTTATCCTCCATCATCGCAACAACTGCTGTTTTCTTGCCCTCTATGTACCTAAGAGAGTCGCACAAAGCACGTATACCGTCAGGATTATGCCCGCAGTCAACAATAAGCCTTGTACCTATTTTTTCAAATCTGCCTCTCCACCTGCATTCTGCAAGACCTATTTCAATATTTTCATCGCTTATTTTGGTTCCTTTTTTTCTCAGAACATCTATTACAGAAAGCACAACCGCCGCATTATCCGCCTGAAATGCTCCGCCAAGCGTAAGTTCGTAATTTTTACCGTCACAAAAAAAGCCCGTCTTTGTCTTTTCTGCCGGCTTTGCAACATAAAGCTTTGCTTCTTTTTTTCTGCAATAATCTTCAATCACTGCCATAGCCTCCGGCAAATTCCGATATGATACCACATCACCAAATTGCTTTATAATACCGCATTTCTCAGCGGCGATTTCGGCTATGGTATTACCCGAATAGATAGTATGATCAAGCCCTATTGACATTATTACCGACACTTCGCTCATCAAAATTACATTTGTTGCATCAAGCCGACCTCCCATACCGGCTTCAAGTACAACATATTCACAGCCCGTCCTGTCATAATACAAAAATGCACACGCTAAAATAAATGCAAACTGTGATATTTTAATATCACAGTCGTTGCAAATTCTTGACAATTCATATACAATCTCTGCTAATTTATAATCAGGTATCTCACAAGTTCCTATTCGTATACGCTCATTAAACCTCAATATATAAGGTGATGTAAAAAGACCGGTTTTATATCCTGCCTCTGTTAGAACCGATGCTATCATTGCCGAGGCAGAGCCCTTACCGTTTGTACCTGCTATATGAATTATCTTAAGCCCATTTTGCGGTGAATCTATCCTTTCCAAAAGCTCTGACAATTGTTTATTTCCCAGAGGATATGTAAACTTCGGCAATGCTTCTATATACGAAAGTGCCTCTTTGTAATCCACTTACCTACATCTCCCTTGATTTTTTCACGCAGGTATCAACCGCCTGCATTACCGCATTCCTGAAACCGTACTTTTCCAAAGCCTCTACAGCCTCAATCGTCGTACCCGCCGGAGAACATACCATATCCTTCAGTTCTGCCGGATGCTTTCCTGTTTCAAGCACCATTTTTGCCGAACCCAAAACCGCCTGTGCAGCAAAAATATAACTATCCTTTCGATACATCCCAGCTTTTACCGCCGCATCTGCAAGAGCTTCAATAAACATAAACACATATGCCGGCGCAGAACCTGAAACTCCCGTAACCGCATCCATCATGCTCTCCGGTACAATAAGCGCTTTTCCGAGCGCCGAAAAGATTTCTTTTATCTCATCAATCTTTGCAGCATCATTTAAAAGCTCATCGTTTGGAGAAAGCGCTGACATTCCCTCTCCGACAAGTGCAGGTGTGTTCGGCATTACTCTCATAATCTTAAGTTTTTTATTAAACGCACAGGAAATTTTTTCTATACTCTGCCCCGCAGCAATAGATACAACCGCAGTGCCATCTTTTATATATTGTTTTGTTTCTGCTATCACATCATACAAAATATTTGGTTTAACCGCAAAAATCAATATTTCTGATTTTTCTGCTGCATATTTTATATCTGCACAGATATTTACGCCATACTCATCTTTTATTTTCTTTGCCGCAGCATCACTTTTTTCATATACAAATATATCATCAGGAGAATATTTTCCTGCTTTACAAATGCCGCCTATAATTGCGCCTCCCATATTCCCCGCTCCAATAAACCCTATTTTGCTTCCCATTTTTATCAACCCTTTCTTTTTGCATACCTATCAAGAAACATCACATTTATCTCTGCACCAAACAAAAATATTATCATACAGCTATAAAGCCAAAGCATTATCAGCACTATTGCCGCAAGACTGCCATAGATATATGAATAATTAGAAAATCTTTCGATATAAACCGAAAAAAATGAAGAAAAAATTATCCAGCCAAGCGTCGTAAACGCTGCTCCCGGCAGCTGATGGATTAGTCTTATTTTTATGCCCGAAAATGAACGGTAAACAAAAGCAAAAAACACGCAAAATATTAAAAATGCAATTACAGTTCTGACCTGTCCGACAAGCCGTATCAAATCATTAAATATAACAAATTTCCCGGCAAAAAAATCCAATATAAACTGTCCAAAAACCATCACTACAAGCGAAAGCAGCAACATACCCATAAACGCTACAGTGTGAAGCAAAGACAAAAATATTGTTTTGAAAAAACCTATTTTATCGGTACTCTGATACACCTTTCTCACACCGCGCGACACCGCCGCAACACCGCGCGAAGCCGGCCAGAGCGAAGTTATTGCTGTCAACGAAATAACTGAGCCAGTGGATTTTATAAGAAGTTCATTAATTATCCCGTCTGCAAATCCGTGAAGTCGCTCCGGCATAATTGCATTAACCGCCCGTATAACCTCATTATAGCTAAGCGGCACAACAAACTGCGTTATTGACAGCAAAAGCATTATAAACGGTACTGATGCTATGATTACATAAAATGAGGCCTGGGCGGCATACACGAATACACTGTCTTCTTTTACCCGCTCAGTCATTTCTTTAATGAGGGTAACGACTCTTTCCACTTATTATCACAGCCTCCAAGATTATCGTTATATATCCTTATTTGCTATTATATACCATTAAAACTTTCTTGTCAAACTCAAAAATAAGCGCGGATTTAGGTTCTCCGCACTTATTTTACCCTACTGTACATTCCGAAATTATCTTCCTTATAGGCAATATATTAGGAGGTGATACCGAAAGTTCATCAACACCCATTTTAATAAATCTTTCGGTAAGCGTAGTGTCTCCGCCAAGTTCTCCACATATACCTGCCCAAATCCCGTTCTCATGCGCATTTTTTACCACATGTTCTATCAAGCGGAAAATCGCCGGATGATATTCTTCAAACATATTATCAAGTTTTGGGTTTTGTCTGTCTGCGGCAAGTACGTATTGAGTCAGGTCATTTGTGCCTATGCTAAAAAAGTCAACCTCTTTTGCAAGGTCATCGCTGATTACCGCAGCAGCTGGGGTTTCTATCATAATTCCCAGTTCTACATCCTCAAACGGCAGGTTCTGCGCTTTTAGCTCGCGTTTTACTTCTTCTGAAATTTTCTTTACTTTTCTCACTTCATCGACAGATGTAATCATTGGGAACATTATCCCTACCTTACCATAACTGGACGCCCTGTATATTGCCCTAAGCTGCGTTTTAAAAATATCTTTGCGGTCAAGACATATTCTTATCGCTCTATATCCGAGTGCTGGATTTTCTTCTTCTGCCAATCCGAAATAATCTATTTTTTTATCTGCGCCTATATCCAGAGTCCGTATAATTACTTCCTTTCCTCCCATTGTCTGAACGACTCTTCTATATACAGAAAACTGTTCTTCCTCTGTGGGAAACGAGTTTTTTTCAAGATATAAAAATTCACTGCGGAAAAGACCAATCCCTCCGGCATCATTTTCAAGCACCGATCCAAGGTCTGAAAGACCGCCAATATTTGCATAAACCTTTATCTTTTTCCCATCCGCTGTTATGCTTTCCTTACCTTTTAAACTCTCCAGAAGATTTCTTTTTTCAGTCTCTTCCATAATCTTTTGTCTTGCAAAAACAAGTGCGTCCTCATCAGGTTCTACAATCAAATTCCCCGAAAATCCGTCAGCTATCGCTTCCTTACCGTCAAGTTCTTCCATACTATCCATTTTACAGCCTATAATTGCAGGAATATTCATTGTCCTTGCAAGTATTGCCGTATGTGAATTAAGCGATCCGCCGACCGTCACAAATGCACTGACTTTATCCTTATCCATTTGCAAGGTTTCGCTTGGCGTAAGGTCATCAGCAAGAACTATACCTTTCATATGCGTATTATCGGTACTGTTGTTTTGGAGTATAGATATAATACGCTCAGATATATCCCTTACATCTGCCGCTCTTGCTTTCATATATTCATCATCCATTGCCAAAAACATCTGGGCAAAATTATCTGCCGTAACACTTACGGCATATTCGCAGTTTACCTCTTCACTTCTAATTATATTTTCAATTGATTCTTTATAGTCCTCATCGTCAAGCATCATCTTATGGATTTCAAAAATAGCTGCATTGCTCTTTCCAATCTCTTTTAACGCCTGCTCATATAAGCCTTCAAGTTCTTTTTCAGCTTTAGCACGGCAGCAGGCAAATCTGCTAACCTCTTTTTCTATATCGGTAACATGGTATCTTTTCACGGCTTTTGCGCCCTTTTTATAAACGCTTATCCTTCCGATAACAATTCCTCCGGCAGCGCCTTTTCCCGTAAAAGTCAGCATATAAAAAACCCTTTCCTTTATAAATTTTCCGCAAAAAACTTATTTAGCTCCTGGGCACATTTTTCCTCGTCAGCACCTTCAATACGTACCGTTATGGTATCATCTTGTTTTACACCGAGCCCCATAACTCCGAATATACGTTTTGCGTCAGCGCTCTTGCCGTTTTTTTCTATAGTTACCGCAGAAGTAAACGCTGTCGCCGCTTTAACCAATAGTCCTGCTGGTCTCGCATGAATACCCAATGGATCCTTAATTGTATACACTATTTCCTTCATATGCTCTTTTTTTCCTTTCCTATTTATAAAACGTCAATTTAGTTTTTTTCAAATTAATTCAACAACATCCGAAACTTTTTTATAGACTTCAATTATTTCATCTTTTGTCGCAAGCCGCGAAGAAAATGCTGTTGCACTGCCTGCTGCAACAGCAAGCTTGAACGCCTCTTTTTTACTGCCTTGGTTTGTTATTGACGCAAGATATCCTGCAACCATCGAATCTCCCGCACCGGTTGTATTTTTTACCTTGCCGCAAGGAGCTTTAATATATCCGCAAAACTCATCACATACAAATACTGCACCCTTCTCACCCATTGATACCATTATATCTTTTGCACCATATCTTCTAAGCTCAGATGACATTTCAACAATATCATCTATACTCTCAGCTTTTTTACCGCATACTTCTTCAAGTTCTTGAAGATTAGGCTTTATAAGCATTGGGCTTTTGGTTACAGCTTTATTCAGTGCGACTCCGGATGTATCAACAACAGTTTTTGCACCTTGACTTTTTACAATTTCGGTAATTTTGCAATAAATTTCATCCCCGACACTCGCAGGAATGCTTCCTGATAATACAACAATATCACCGCTACCTATTTTAGAAATTTTTTTAAACAGCTCCTCAAGTTCACTGTCATCTATCACAGGTCCTGCTGCATTTATCTCTGTTGTATCTTCCCCCAAAAGCTTGATATTTATCCGCGATAAACCGTTTATACTAATAAATTCATCTTGAACATTTTTGTATCTTGCAACAACCTTCTTTATCTCATCCCCGACAAAACCGCCTGTAAAGCCGAGCGCTACCGATTTCATCCCAAAATTCCCCAAAACAGCCGAAACATTTATCCCCTTGCCACCCGCAAAAAATGCTTCTTTGGATGAACGGTTAACTGCTCCTATCTCTACCTCTTCGATTTTTAAATAATAATCAAGCGACGGATTTAATGTAACAGTGTAAATCATAAATATCCTCCGAAAGTCTTCTTCCATCTGATATTATAACATTTTTACACCAAAGTCAATATAATGTTTTTTCGATAAAATTTTATCAGTAAATATTATGCTCAGCTTTTTACAGCTTTAACCGGAAATAACTCACAAAAAAAATAAAAATCAATAAAACGGCATACACACCCATTTATAATGAATATGCAATACCGTTTTAAGATATTTTTATTCTATTTTAAAAAGCAATTAAGAATATATGCTGCCTGTGCCCTTGATGTATTCTGTTTTGGCGCAAACTCTGACTCTCCAACCCCGTTTATATATCCTTTCTTATACAGCCACTCTATCGCCTCAAGTGCGTATGCAGATATTTCCTTCTCATCAGCAAAGCCGCTATACTCACGCACATCAGCTTTCTCCAAATCTTTTACACAGCGGTAAATCATTACAGCCATATCCTCGCGCGTTATATTTTCCTTAGCACCGAATACATTCTCATCTATACCGCTGATTATCCCGTTTTCTGCAAGTATATAAACCGATTCAGCATACCAGTCACCATCAGAAATGTCACCAAATTCTACTTGTTTATCAGTATGCTCAAAACCAAACATTTTCTCAAGCAAAACTGCGAATTCTGCTCTTGAAACCTCACGGTCCGGCTCAAATCTGTCTTCGCCAATGCCAGATACAATACCGTCAGCTGCCAGGTTTTCAATTGCGTCGAATGCCCAGTGATCTACGGCTACATCGGTAAATGTTGCTTCCCTTATCGGATCTGGCAATATTACCTCCTCAACTTCATCAGATGGTACATATGCAGTATATCCGCCGCCTGACGATACTGAAGAACCGCCGCCTCCGCCGCCGTTGCCGCTGCTGGTTACCTCAACCTTAACCGTATAATTTCTTTCTTCCTTATTCTCTGAAACAACTGTGAGCACCACATCATCACTACAATCTATCCTCGACTCGCCTGATATAAGCTCTTCTTCACCTGCATAAAGCTTTGCTTTCTCAGATAGACTATATTTTACCAGCATACCGCTGATGTCCTTGCTTTTAGTTGTAAGAGTACATTCACTTCCGCTTATATTACATTCTTCTCCGTTTAACAAAAGACTTAAAATACTGTTTCCCGTCATAACTTCATAATCAGTTTTTCCCCAAATGGTATCGGCATTATATGCTGAAATACTGTAATTGTAGCTTCCATTTAGATTTTCGACATTTGCACCAAAGCTAAATGTCCCGTCATCATCCGTCCTAACTGCATCAATACAAATATAATCATCAGGATTTTCCGATTCGGTTTTTCCCGCATCAAGAACTCTCCCCAACAAGTATCCGTCTAAAACATTTGAACTGCCATTTACAATAATCTTCATATCAGAATTTTGCACCGCGCCGAAAAATACTTTTGCCTCATTGTGATAATATCCGCCGTTTTCTCCCTCTATGTAAGGTTCTGCAACAAGCTTTGCATCAACAAGGCTTTCTGTAGCAAAAATTTTAATTTTAGAATCCTTATTTGCCGCAACCTGCATTTTTACAGCTGACGTTCCAGCAGTCACTTTTGTACTTTCAATTGCTTCCATAACACCGCTGCTGTCATATGCACCCATAAAAAGCATCATGTCAGTGTCATTGTCAACAAGCTCCACCTCTGCTTCAGCAGTTTCTGCTCCACGGATTAGGTTCGTTACATTTAACTTTGTTTTATATGCACTTCCTGTTTTAAATGTAATATCGCTCTGTTTTATTGTCTTGCCCGATTCAGATACCATGTCATCCGAAAACTTAATACTGTAATTTTCACTCCACCTAAGGAGATCCTCCGGCTTCCCTGTAATGCTATACCCATCATCTGTTATCGTAACATCCTTTAAAGACATAACGTTTCCAGATTCGTCCTCAAGCCACATAAGACCTTCGGTTTCTGTATTGGCTATTCTGTCGTTAAAATTAACCGTAACCGCCGAATCTATGCCGACATTTTCTTCTCCGTCAGCAGGGGAAGATGAAGCAACCTTTAAGTCACTTATTACCTTCGACTTGTCGTTTCCAATATACAGGTTATCCATAACGAAATACTCATTCCTGCCATCAAACCTTGAAGAAATTTCCTTTTCCTCATCGGTTGTGTGGGCTATTGATAGTATTGAAAAATACCCTATTCCCGAACGTGCTTTTTGACTGCTGTCCTTAAATCCATCTATTTTCTTTATTCCGTCAAAATACACATCCATTTCTATGCCTGAAGATGATGACAGACTTATAATTACGCCGAGATTATGCCATTCATCAGCCTCAATATAACCTATTTCAGTACCGTTAAATTTTACTGTCCCTTCTACAAGTTCTACCGGCAGATAATATGCCGATACGCCTTCACCATAACTCGGTGCAAACAGGTATGAAACAAGATTTTTATTCTTTACCGCAAAATCAATGTCATATACAAGCTCTACATTATTTATGGGCTCTTCAATTTCATCCCTCAAGATATTAAAGCCATTGGAATACTTGTCTATGACCTCATCTACTCCATACGCACCCACTCCAACACCTATAAGGAACCTAAACGCACTGTCGCCCATTTCGCCGCTTGGTCCAACATCTGATGTAACAACCGGTACCGACTTATTATTATATGAAAAATGCTCAGGCATTGACGCTTTATCATCAAAGTCCCAAAGCCTATTTACCGTTGTGGGCATACTTGCCGTTACTGTAAATTCACGCTGTCCTGAAAAAGTAATTTTATCTTCCGAACTGACTTTATCAGATACTGTAACCTTATATGTTTCACCCTTTACCATTGCGTTTTTAAGTGTAACTTCCACTATCTTTTTATCTATACTTACATCAGCTACAGTATTTCCCTCAACTGTAACATATTCCTTTGTGAAAG
>CALXUL010000054.1 GCA_944391635.1 uncultured Clostridia bacterium
AAGTTCGTTTGTGGTAGAATGGTGTATAAAGCACGGCATAGAGGTATGGAGTACGCAGGAAGGTCAGCAGAAATTAGAGAACCAGGGCGATAAAATCGTGAACTATGTAAGATTTCTGCAGGCTAATACTGAAAGTGAAAAAACATCTATGCGACTGAAGACCGTAACAGCACAAATGACAGAAGCGGGAGAATACCGGGGCGGAGCTACTCCGTTCGGGTATAACAGCGAACACTGTGGCAGAGTAAATAAAAGAGGGCAATATGTAAAGGATCTTGTCGTAGTCCATGAAGAAGCAAAGTATGTAAAAATGATATTTGATAAGACTTTGTATGAGGGCTATGGCTCACATCAACTGGCAGAATATATGAATTCACTTGGAGTAAAAACCCATAATGGGAGCAGATTCCAAGTCAATACCATAAATCGTATATTACGGAATAAGCTCTATTGTGGGTACTATGTTGCAGGAGAGTCGATATCGCCAAAGATAGAAAGACTTGTTATTATAGAAGAAAATGTCTTTGATGCAGTACAAAAAATATTGGACCAGCGTATGGTAAAGAATGAAGAAAAACGGAGTATTGCAAGAACAACGAAGGGCAGAACACTTCTGTCAGGGAATATCTTTTGTGGACACTGCGGCGGCAGGCTTATATCAACATCATGCGATGAGAAGTTTGAAAGAGCAGACGGAACAACCGGAAGAGGTGTGTATTTAAGATATTCCTGCTATCATCGTGTAAGAAAGTTGAATGACTGCGATGGTCAGTCGATTTATTCTGCAAGACAGGTGGATGAAATGGTTACGATGGTGGTGGAAAAGTACCTTGAAAGGATAAAACAAACTCCAAAAGATAAAGCGCTTGAAATCAGATATCAACGTGAAATAAATACATATAAGAAGATAAGGCGTGAGCTATCTGATAAAAAAGAAAAGCTGAAAAGAAGACTCGAAGAATTAACTGCCGAGGTTGGCAGAAGTCTTACAGGAGAGAGTTCCTTTCCGGCAGATGTCCTTGCAATGTCTATCAATGCAACCAAAGATGAAATGAGAGAAATAGAAAACTCTCTGGAAGCAAACGAGTCTGAAATTGTTTTGCAGAAAGGTATGCTTGATAAGATAGACTTTTATTATGACCAGTTTGTATCCTGGGCATATGAGTTTCATAATGCTCCATTGCCACAACAAAAGATGATAATATGTCAGTTGATAAAATCAATTAAAGTAAGCAGAGGCTATAGCCTCGAAATTGAGTTTAATGCAAGTTACCGACAGTTTTTTGGTGATGAAACGTGTTCAAATGAAGTGATAAAGAAAGAAAATATATGTAGAGTTTAGTTTTAGTATAGTTTTAAGGCGTGTAGTGGATGATGGAACTATACTGGTGTTTTTCGTTACATATGGCAGAGCATGCGGCTGTTAACCGCAGGGTCGTTGGTTCGAGCCCAACTTGAGGAGCCATAATCGTAGGTTGATTTTGATACAATTTAACCTACGATTTTTTTGTACCCAAAATCGCATATGCAAGCCATTTGCGGCGGTTCGCATTTGCAAATCGTCGCAGGATTTTTGCGATTTTATGCACTTATTTGGCGACACCTCTTCGCCTTTTTAAAAGTAATCGTATTTTTACTGAAGTAACCGTTTTTTTACCACAGTATAAGTTTTTTTACTGTCTGATTCGTTTTTTTTACCGAAATCCTACCAATTTAGCCTAATCACTTTTTGTGTTTTTGGATTAAAGAGTGAATAGGCTATTTTTAAATAAATTATTGGATGTATTCATTTAAAATTATATTCTTGTTTTAATCTTTCACAAATTTCATATGCAATCGGACAGACGCTTACATTTTCAATAAAGCTTAATAAACTCAAAAGTCTTTCCGGTTGGTTGGTATGAGGAAAATTGGCACAGCTTTTTGGTTTGCAATCGCCAAGTAAGCATTGGTTGTCAACAAAAAAATCACATGGTTTATTCTTTGTGATATACTCTATGCCATATTCATCTTTTTGAAGATATGTTTCAATAAAATTATCTGTTGTCATACCTAAATATTGTGCATCACGCTCTATTTCAGTGATAGGTATTTCTGCATGAAACAGCTTACAACAGTTTCTGCATTTACTACAATCATAGTTATTATATATTTCATTATGTAGTCTTAAAAATTGTTCATCAAGCTCTTTTTCATCGGCATGATTTTTTAAAAATCTTCTGAATTTGTAGTTTTCATTCTTCTTTTTTGAGGCGGCATTTAACACTTCTTGCGGTGAAATCATTTTAAATCCTCCCGATTTATTTTTTGTTTTGAACTGTATTTCGTACTTTTTCTTAAATTACCGTTTTCTGTTTTTGTGATATTTGTTCGGCGCATCTTTTCTGCCTGAACAGCATCGAATATTTCTTTAGGTATAATAGCCGGATGGTTTTCTGATATAAGATATTTAGATTTATCATTATTCTCAATTCTTTTGCCATCCTGTGTATATGTTTTTAATGCAATAATATTCCCGGTATATTTTTCGTTGCTTAAAATTTGTTCTATTGTTCTCTTACACCATGTTGGTTTGTCGGAAGGGGAAAGTATATTATTTTCTTCTAAATATTTTTTTATACCTATAATGCTGTAACCAGAAATGTATAATTCATATATTTTTTGAACAATAGTAGCTTCAGAAGGTAAAATGACAAGCGTATCATTTTCACCCTTTTTATAACCAAAGCATTTTCTTTTATATATTTCCGAAGAACCATCTTCAAGATGCTTTATAATACTCCAATATTGATTTTCTCGTCGTGAGTCATTTTCTGCTTCAGCGTAAGCGGAAAGTATGCTTATAAGTAGTTCAGAGTCTGTCGAGGCGGTATCTATATTTTCTTCATCAAAATATACACTTCCGCCCATATCTTTTATCAAGCGTATTGATTGTATTATATCAAGTGCATCACGACCGAACCGGCTTATGCTTTTTGTGATTATTTTATCTATTTTTTACTATGAATATCATTTAACATTCTTTGAAACTGATCTCTGTTTTCAGTGGCAGAGCCGCTTTTAAAATCAAGATATATATCTACTAATCTCCAGCCGTAATGTTTGTTTATCATATCGACAAGGAATGAAGCCTGATTTGCCATGCTTGAAAGCTGAGCCTGCATAATGGTGCTTACACGACAGTATATTGCTACATTTTGATAAAGCTGTGGAAATTTTGGAAACGTTCTAAATTGACGAACAATTCTTTCGTTCATATTGTTACCTCCAACAAGCACAAATAGCCTACTTTTAAAATTATTATATCACAAAAATGTAGGCAAAACAAGTAGTTATTTAGAAATATAATTATTTAAGTTTAATTTATATAACAATAAAATGCGAATGTTAACAATACATGCACGACGTGGTAAAAAGTATATATAAAACGCAAAGGAGAATACATCTTGAATACAAATGAAATGTTAACCA
>CALXUL010000055.1 GCA_944391635.1 uncultured Clostridia bacterium
GAATGTTAAGGAGCAAGTTGTTTTGGAAGGAATAATTATAAAAGGTATCGGCGGATTTTATTATATAAAATCCGCCGATGCGAATATTACCGAATGCAGGGCGCGAGGAATTTTTAGACGCAGTGGAATAAAGCCCACCGTAGGGGATAGGGTAGAATTTGAAAATGCAAATATAGAAAAAATATTTCCGAGGAAATCATATTTAATACGTCCTGCTGTGGCAAATATTGATAATTTAGTAATAGTAATTGCTGCAAAAGACCCTGAACCTGATTTATTTTTGACGGACAAGCTTGCGGTTGCGGCGGCATATTCAGGGATAAGACCTATAATCTGCATAAATAAATCTGACCTTGCCTGTGGTGATGCAATAGCCTGTATATATTCTGACGCAGGTTATGAAACGCTTATAATGTCATGCAAGGAGGAATCTGATACAAAGCCGCTTCTTGATATCATAGACGGAAAGGTTTCTGCGTTTGCAGGTTTGTCGGGAGTAGGAAAATCAAGTATACTAAATATGATTACAGGTCAGAGTACAATGACCGGAGAAGTTTCAAAGATAAACCGCGGCAGGCATACGACAAGGCATGTTGAGCTGTTTGAGATAAAAAAGGGTACGTATATACTTGATACTCCGGGGTTTAGTTCTTTGCTGCTTGGCGATATATGCGATATAAAGGCTCCAGAACTTGATGGATATTTTCCGGAATTTCAAGAGGGACTAAAGGAATGTAGGTTTAAAGGCTGCTCGCATATAAACGAACCTGAATGCGGCGTGAAAAGCAGGGTGGAGTGCGGCAAAATATCACAGTTGCGATATGATAGTTATGTTCAGCTTTATACGCAGTTAAAACAGAAAAAGGAATGGGAAAAATAATGGGGAAATTTATACTTGCGCCGTCAATTTTGGCGGCGGATTTTACCTGTCTTGGAGAGCAGGTTGGAGTTTGTGAAGAAAGCGGCGCAAAGTGGCTGCATATTGATGTGATGGACGGAATATTTGTGCCAAATATAAGCTTTGGTACAGTTGTATATGAAAAGCTAAGAAAAGTATCTAAACTTTTTTTTGATGTGCATTTGATGATAACCCAGCCGGAGCGTTATATAGACAGGTTTATAGATGCAGGAGCTGATGGTGTTACATTTCATATTGAAGCAACTAATAAGCCGGAAGAATGTATTGATATAATAAAAAAACGCGGCAAAAAAGCTGGAATATCGATATGTCCGGGTACACCTGTATGTGAGATTGAAAAATATCTTGATAAGGTTGATATGGTTTTGGTAATGAGTGTAAACCCGGGATATGGCGGTCAGAGTTATATTGATGATGTGAATGAAAAAATCACGTATCTCCGTAAGAAAATGGGAGAGAATTTCCATATACAGGTTGACGGAGGTATTTATAAAGAGAACATAAAGAATGTGGTAGATTGCGGTGCAGATGTAATTGTTGCAGGAACGGCGGTTTTTGGCGGTGATATTGCTGAAAATATCCGCAATCTGGAGGAAGCGGTATGCGGGCAGTGATTTTTGCAGGAGGCAGAATTTCTGATTATACATATATTAAAAGTCTGTTAAAGACAGATGATTATATTATTGCAGCGGATTCCGGTTTTGCACATGTTAAAAAAATGGAGCTTTTTCCGGATGTGATGATAGGTGATATGGATTCGGTAAAAGATGAGTATAATGCAAAAGAAGTTATCAAGCTTGATGTTATGAAAGATGAAACCGATACCGAAGCCGCTGTGCGTGTAGCATTGGAAAAGGGAGCGGACTCAATACTTATTTTAGGTGCAATTGGCAGCCGTGCGGACCATACAATGGCAAATATTCTTTTGCTAAAAATGCTCTATGATATGAAAGTTGACGCACTTTTGTTAAATGAGAATAATGAAATCAGATTTTTTGATAAAGAAATATCTGTTTGCGGAGTAAAAGGTGATACAATATCCATAATACCAATGTCAGATTTAATAGGAGTATATACGAAAGGTTTGTTTTATAAGCTTACAGGTGATATTTTAAAATTCGGCACATCACGGGGCGTAAGCAATGTTATGACGGATATAACCTGTAATGTTAAGGCAGAAAGCGGTTATGGGCTTATAATAAAAAGTCGCGATATTTAAAAGTACGGATAGTTTAGGGAGGAAAACCTTGTGATATATCTTGATAATGCTGCAACGACAAAACCTTGCAAAGAAGCAATAGAGGCAGCAGAAGAGGCGTTTATCAATTTTGCAAATCCGTCAAGCCTGCACAGGCTTGGGCTTGAGGCTGAGAAGATGGTTTTATCTGCGCGCAAAGCTGTTGCAGCGTTGTGCGGCTGTGCGGATAGTGAAATTTATTTTACGTCGGGAGGCACAGAGTCGAATAATACCGTAATACGCGGTATAAAAGCGCCTAAAAAGAAGAACCATTTGATTACTACAAAAATAGAACACCCGTCAGTAAAAGAACCGTTTGAAATTATGAAGGAATCAGGCTTTAGAGTTGATTATATAGGCGTTGATGAGGACGGGACTATTAATCTTGATGAACTCTATGATAAGCTGGATAGTGAAACCGCGCTTGTAAGCGTTATGCACGTAAATAATGAAACCGGAACGGTGCAGCCTATTGATAAAATAAGCAAACTTATTAAACAAAGGACTGCCGGCGCATTTTTCCACGTTGACGCGGTTCAGAGTTATGGTAAAATACCGTTTTTGCCGGAAAAATTAGGGGTGGATTTTGCATCTTTCAGCGCGCATAAAATTAATGGAATAAAAGGTATTGGTGCGCTATATGCAAAGTCCGCGAAAATACTTCCCTGGGCTGCCGGCGGAGGTCAGCAAAAAGGCATAAGGTCCGGAACGGAAAATGTTCCGGGGATTGCGGCATTTGGAGCGGCAGCAAAGTTTCATTTGAATAATAATGCATCAGAAATTGCAAGACTGCGCGGTTTGTTTTTAAAAAATATTGAGGAAAATATTCCGAATGTGAGGTATAACGGGAGCAGAGTCGATTTTTCACCTTACATTTTAAATGTGTCATTTTTGGGAATAAAGGCTGAGATACTTTTGCATGCGCTTGAGTCAAGGGGTATATATGTTTCGACCGGCTCTGCATGCTCATCTAATAAACCGATGCCAAGCCCGACGCTTGTCGCAATGGGAAGAACAAAGGAAGAAATTAATGGGGCAGTACGGTTTAGTTTTGACGATACGCTTACGGAAAATGATGTTAATGAAGCGGTAGCCGCTCTTTGCGATGAGGTGGCAAAAATTAGACAGGTAATGCGATAGAGAGGGATTGGATTTTGAAAGAGATAATACTTGTAAAATACGGCGAAATAATATTAAAGGGTGGAAACCGCCCGGTTTTTGAACGCGCTTTGATGAAGAATATCAAAAATGCACTTCAAAATATTGCCGATATAAAAATGGATATTGCCCAGGCAACAATATATATTGAAACAGAGCCTGATAGGATGGATGCTGTTTGCGACAGGCTTGAAAAGGTATTTGGCATTGTTTCGGTTACAAGGGCATGTGTTTGTGAAAAGGATATAGAGAGCATAAAGTCGGCTGCTATATCTTATTTAAGCGGTGTAATGGAAAAGGGCACAAGTTTTAAAGTAGAAGCGAAGCGTTCGGATAAAAAATTTCCGCTTGACTCAATTAAAATAGCTCAGGAAGTCGGTGGGGCGATAGATGATAATATAGAGGGGCTTGAGGTAGATGTTCATAACCCGGATGTGCTGGTACGCGTTGAAGTCCGCGATGCGGCTGCGTATGTTTACAGTACCCTTAATAAGCGTGCTGGAAGATGCGGTATGCCTACCGGTACAGGCGGAAAGGCAACACTTCTTTTGTCCGGAGGTATTGACAGTCCTGTGTCGGGATATATGATAGCAAAGCGGGGCGTTGAGATTAATGCGGTAAACTTTTTCAGTTATCCGTATACCAGCGACCGTGCAAAGGAAAAGGTTATTGAGCTTGCAAGAATACTGTCAGAATATACATCAAAGATAAATCTTTTTATTGTACCATTTACTGATATTCAGCTAAAAATACGAGATAAATGTCCATTTGAGCATATGACTCTTATAATGCGCAGGTTTATGATGCGTATTGCGGAAATTGTAGCAAAAAAGACATCATCTGCAGCGCTTATTACAGGTGAAAGTGTTGGTCAGGTCGCAAGTCAGACTCTTGCTGCATTAAACGTCACAAACTATGTATGCAGTATGCCTGTTTTACGTCCTGTTATAGGAATGGACAAAAATGAAATCGTTAATATTGCAAGAGAGATAGGTACGTTTGAAACGTCGATACTGCCATATGAGGATTGTTGTACGGTATTTACGCCCAAGCATCCTACGACAAATCCCAAGCTGGACGTGATAGAAAAAAGCGAAAGAGTATTGGATGTAGACGAATTAATAAAAGAGGCAGTGGCAGGAATAGAAAAGATAGAAATTTATCCGGAATAAAGGAGAAGAAAAATGTCAGAAGCGGCATACAAAGCATTTAAGCTTTTAAGAGAAAAGGGACTTAAGATTTCAGCGGCGGAAAGCTGCACCGGTGGGATGTTTACTAAATTGCTTACCGATTTTCCTGGCTCATCGGCTGTACTTGATTTAAGCGTTATCACATATGCAAATTCGGCAAAGGAAAAACTGCTTGGTGTGAGCAGACGCAGTATAGAAGAGTATGGGGTGGTAAGCAAAGAGGTAGCCTGCCAGATGGTAAAAGGGGCAGCACGCATATCAGGTGCTGATGTTGGTGTTGGTATTACTGGAATAGCCGGTCCGGATGGCGGAAGTGAATCAAAACCGGTAGGACTTGTCTGGACAGCAATTTTTTTCGGCGGCAATGTTTTTGCTTTTGAACTCCGTCTTTGCGGGACGCGAGATGAGATACGCCGCAATACCTGCGAAATTGTATACAGCAATCTGTGTGATGTTATTAATAAAGAAATATAAAATATAACCTTTAAATAGATGGACACAAGAAAGACAGAGTTCAAAAGCAAAAACATTGC
>CALXUL010000056.1 GCA_944391635.1 uncultured Clostridia bacterium
TTGCAAGACTTAATACAGTACTTACACGAGGTAAGCCGGTAGTTAAAGTCGGGGTTATACATCCGATAGAAAGCTTTTGGCTGATTTCCGGAGTTTCTGACCTGACGGCAGCTCTAAGAGCTGATATGGAGGATAACTTCACAAAAATAATAGAACGGCTTTTATTTGGCACGATTGATTTTGATTTTATATCAGAATCTTTGATGCCTCAGCAGTATATTCCATCAAACGATAAGACTCTTACTATTGGAGAAATGAGTTATGATGCTATAGTTGTACCTGATATGCGTACAATTAGAAGCAGTACACTTAAAATATTAAATGAGTTCAAAAATAGAGGTGGAAAACTAATTTTTATAGGAGATTGCCCGGATTGTGTTGACGCTGAAATAAGTGATAAAGTACGCGAGCTTTATGAAAAATCACTTAAGTTCGATTCTGCATCCGCCCGTTTCCTTGCTGCGCTTGAAGATGAACGATTTGTTTCTATATATAATAGCAACGATGCACAGATAGATAGCATATACTTCTTTAACGATAGCGGTACTCCTACTGATGACCTTATTACAAATATCAGAAAAGATGGAGATGACATATACTTATTTACTGCACACGGCAAAAAGGATCCTAATCCGGATATCAGTAAAAAAAGACAGATTCAATATGTTATAAAAGGCGAATATGGTGTTGAAGTTTTGGATACATTAAATGCGGAAATTTGTCCTGTTGAATGCGAGTATAAAAATGGCAATACGTATTTTAAACACATTCTATATAATAGTGATAGTTTGCTTATTCGTCTGACAGGCACAAAGAATGAAGGAGTATATGCGAAGGAAAACAAAAAACCTGATAGTACAATCGACTTTAAGTCAACGATTGAGTTTAAAAGGGAAGAGCCAAATGTTGTGCTGCTTGATATGGCAGAGTATTCACTTGACGGAAAAACATATTTCCCGAAAGAAGAAATCCTTCGTACAGACATAAAAGTAAGAGAGATTATTCAGATTCCTGATGAATGCGGAGCTGCCGCACAGCCTTGGACATCTGTTGAAGAGCCAATACGCAATTATGTATACTTAAAGTTCACTTTCCGGAGTGAATTTAATGCTGAATGTGAGCTTGCGTTTGAAGAAGCAGAAGAGGTAATATTAAACGGTAAGCAGGTACAGATAACCAGGGATGATTGGTATGTTGACAGGAAAATATATACTATGCCGCTCCCGAAGCTTAAAACGGGTACAAATGAGTTGATAATAAAAGCGCCAATAGGTAATCGTACCGATCTTGAAGCATATATGATTTTAGGTGATTTTGATGTTTCTGTTTCGGGCTGTGACATTATAATTTCACCTTCAAGAAAAAAACTTTCATTTGGCGATATTACTAAACAAGGCATGCCGTTTTATGGAGGCAACCTTATATATAAAACAGTCATAGAAACGCCGGAATGTGATATAAAACTACATGCAGGAAGATATCGCGGCGCACTTCTTAAAGTATATGTTGACGGTAAAGACATTGGCAGATGTGCATTTGCACCATATGAAGTTACAGCAGAAAATCTTGCTGCCGGTGAGCATACAATAGAAATAAAGATGTTTGGCACAAGAGTAAATACTTTTGGTGGACTTCATAACTGTGATGCTTGTGATGACTGGATAGGTCCGTCTTATTGGTACACTAAAGGTGATAGATGGTGCTATGAATATAATCTCAAAGAAACAGGTATTTTATCATCGCCGGTAATCGAAATTTATAATAAATAAGTTAAAAAGCCATCTATAAAGATGGCTTTTTGCTATATTATATAAACATAGTTTGACATTATTTTTGTTTCGAGTTATAATATAAAAAAGAGGTGAGCTGATGAAAACCCTTATAGAACTTTACGATTTAGAGCCGATAAATAACGTTTATTCTGCTGATGCAATTAAGCCAAAGGAAGTTATATTTGTTGGCGGCAGTGAAATGACGTCAAGGAAAACATTTCTTAGAAAATATCTTTCTGAGAATGGGATAGAGGTGCATTTTGAAAAATGTAACCCCAAAGACTGTGACTCTGTAGGAAAAAAAATTTTAGAGATAATAAATACTCATCCCGACTCTACGCTTGATCTTACTGGTGGAAGCGATGAGGCTATATTTGCAGCAGGAAGGCTTTCGGCAGGGTGTAATATACCTTTTATAAGGGCGGATGTTGATAAAGAGTGCGTAATGGGTGTTTACAATGCCCCGCAAAAGGTTGCAGCTGGAAAAGAGTACACTGTAGAAGACAGGATACGACTTGCCGGTGGTGAAATTCGTGGAACAGGGCACTTTAATCTCCAGAAAATATGTGACAAAATTGGTGATAAGGCTGATTTGATGTGGAATATTTTTATGGATTTTCATACAAGCTGGTATAAGCAGGTTAGATATTTTCAGAATGCTATGAGGCTTTGCGACGCTGATGTCATTGAGGCTTTTCGTGAATTTGACAATATGACCTGCAATATGGAAATAATGCATCGGCTTTATAATGACGGAATATTAAGTAGTCTAAATACTAAAGGCTCAAAAATCTCTTTTTCATTTTCTGATTCTGACATAAGAAAATTAATATGTGATGTTGGCGTATGGCTTGAAATATATGTATATAGAACGCTGCTTTTATGTGAATGTATAAATGATGCAAGAATAAGCGTAATGATTGATTGGGATGCGGTACAAGAAGAATTTGATGTGCTAAATGAAATTGACGTTCTTGCACAAAAAGGCGCTAAAACTATTTTTATATCATGTAAATCAGGCCCGGTATCGGTTGATGCGGTAAATGAAGTTGATATATTAAAGAATCGTTTTGGCGGCAGGTATGCAGATGCTGTTATAGTTACTGCGACAAATATGTCAAGAGATAATCTATGTGTGTATAAACGCGCGATAGAGCTCGGTATTGTAGTTGTAGAATTTGAGGATTTAATAGAAGGGAACTTGAGTAAAATAATTACTCGGATTCCTTGACCGAAATTATTGGGAGTTATTTACAAATGAAAACAGAAAAGAATATTCATCAAGGGCATCGTGATAGGCTTAAAAGAAAGTTTTTGAATTCCGGCGGTGATGGTTTTGAGCCGCATGAGGCTTTGGAATTATTGTTATTTTATGCTCTTCCTCAGAAAAATACAAATCAGATAGCACATGAATTATTACAAAAATTCGGAAGTCTTTCCGGTGTGTTTGAGGCTGAGAAAGAGGATTTGGAAAAGATAAACGGTATAAAAGACCATGCCGCGACTTTAATAAAGCTACAGACAGCATTGCTTAGAATGTATATGCAGGATAAGTACGAAATTAAAAATATGAAACTTACTCCTCAAAATGCAGGAGAATATATTAAAAACTTATTTTATGGTTATAAAATAGAAGTACTCTTTGCTATAATGCTTGATGCAGAGTTTAGAGTGATTGCAACAGAAAAAATATCAACAGGCACAAATAACAGTTCCCCTGTTTATTCACGTGATATTGTACAGCGAGCACTTGCAACTAATGCATCATATGTTATTTTGGCACATAATCATCCTAACGGTCTGCTTGTTCCGTCATCAGCAGATATGAAAGTAACAAGGATAATTGACAACGGTCTAACTTATATAAATGTCCGTTTGATTGATCATATTATTGTTGCTGATAACCGCTATATAAGTTTGTTTAAAGAACTTGGGAAGATTAATTACACAAGTGAAGATGAATAAATTTGACACATGGGGAATGCTTCCCGTGTGTTTTTTTAACACCATTGTAAACTAAATTTTAAAAATTAGTTTACAATCCAAAACGGTTATGATATAATTTACCCCGGAGGTGCTAAGATGAAATCAGGAACAAGAGAAATAATAATATGCGGTATTTTTGCAGCCATAATTTCAGTATTTTCGGTAATGACAATACCTATTGGAGAAGTGCCGGTAACAATGGGACTGTTTGGAGTAATGATAGCAGGAGTGGTACTTGGAGCGAAGCGTTCAGTAACGGCAGTAATTATATACATATTAATAGGTGCGGTAGGAATACCGGTCTTTGCAGGGTTTAAGGGTGGAGCAGCAGTAATTGTCGGCGCGACTGGTGGATACATAACATCATATATTTTTGTTGCGCTGATAGTCGGATTTTTTGTACAGTTCGGAAGAAATCTAAGCAAAAATAATAGAATTATTTTGAATATTGCAGCATGTTTTGCCGGCATTATTATTTGTTATTTTCTTGGAACAGTGCAATTTATGCTTATTACACAAAATCCTGCCAGCGTTGCTATTATGAAATGTGTACTGCCTTTTATACCATTTGATGTAATAAAAGCTGTTACAGCGGCAATTTTAGGTGATTCTATTTTTTTCAGGACTAAAGTTTTGCATAAAAAATAATTTTGTATATTTTGTAGATAAGTTTTTCAATAAATGATTGAAAAAAGAACTTTTGTAGTATATAATATATTTGACTATTAATGTAATGGAGGGGCTGAAAATGAACTACATGCTGGAATATAAAAAATGGCTTGAAAGTGATGCATTGCAAGAAGATGATAAAGCAGAACTTCAGGGTATAGCCGGCGATAGTAAAGAAATAGAAGAACGTTTTTACCGTGAACTTGAGTTTGGAACTGCCGGGATGCGTGGCATACTAGGAATCGGTACAAATCGTATGAATATTTATAATGTTCGAAGAGCAAGTCAGGGCGTAGCAGAATACGTACTTAAAGAAGGAAAAGACGCAGCATCAGCAGGTGTACTAATAGGATATGATACACGTAATTTTTCAAGGGTATTTGCTGAAGAAACAGCAAGGGTACTTTGTGCTAACGGTATTAAAGTGTATTTGTTTTCAAAAGTGCATTCTGTGCCTGAAGTGTCATTTGGAATACGTGAGCTTGGCTGCGCGGCAGGTGTAATGATAACAGCAAGCCACAATCCTAAGGAATATAACGGGTATAAGGTATATGGTCCGGACGGAGGTCAGCTTCCGCCTGAGGCAGCATCAGTGGTAATTGATGCAATAAACAAATGCGATGTTTTTGATGGTGTAAGACTAACTGAATTAAAAGATGCCGAAAATGCCGGGCTTTTAATTATACCAGGCGAAGAACTTGACGAGAAATTTATAACTACTGTGATGAAACAGCAAATTAATCCTGAAGCAGTTTATGAAGTTGCAGATACAATGAAACTGGTTTATACACCATTTCATGGAACTGGTTCACGTCCTATAAAGGAAGTTTTAAAGCGCATAGGATTTAAAAATGTTATAGTCGTTAAAGAGCAGGATACCGAGGACGGAGATTTCCCAACAGTTAAGTCGCCTAATCCGGAGAATAAAGAAGGATTCGCAATTGCAATAGAACTTGCAAAACAAAATGACGTTGATTTAATTATAGGCACAGACCCTGACTGTGACAGGGTTGGAATAGTGGTACGTGACGCAACAGGGGAGTATAGAACTCTTACAGGAAACCAGACAGGGGCGCTCTTGGTTGAATACATACTAAGGGCAAAAAAAGAAAACAATACCCTTCCGTCCAATGGTGTTGTAATAAAAACTATTGTTACAACCGAGCTTGCAAGTGCAATTGCAAAAGCATACGGTGTAGAAATAATGAATGTTCTGACCGGATTTAAATATATAGGCGAAAAAATGACGGAATTTGAAAAAGACGGTTCGCATACATACCTTATTGGTTTTGAAGAAAGCTATGGTTATCTTATTGGTACCCATGCAAGAGATAAAGACGGTGTTGTTGCTACAATGCTGATTGCCGAAATGGCAGCATATTACAAAACAAAAGGTATGACGCCGTATGAGGCATTAGAAAATATTTATAATAAATATGGGTGTTATGCAGAAAAGACAGTTTCATTTACAATGCCGGGAAAAGACGGGATGGAAAAAATGTCAGCCCTGCTTGCCGGACTTCGCCAAAAGCCAATACAAAGCGCTGCAGGGTTTGATGTTGAAAGTACAATTGACTATTTAAATGATGAAACGGGGCTTCCTAAATCAGATGTTCTAAAATATAATCTCTCTGATAAAAAGAGCTATTTCATTATCAGACCATCAGGAACAGAACCAAAGATAAAACTGTATCTTGCAAGTTCTGCCAAAACTTTTGACGAAGCCCAAACTGTTGTGGAAAATATTCTGACAGATGTAAAAAATCAGCTTGGAATTTGACAAAATTCTGCATTATATGTAAAAATCAACAATAGCGTTTGCAATAAATTCACTTTGTTTATATAATATATGTATTGACAAAGAATAAAAAGTTTGTTAAAATATTAACAAAGAACAAATGAGAGTTCTTTAAGGATAGGAGAAGTCGTGATATACGCGCGTATCCAATCAAAAATAATTAGCGAGGAGAAGAAAGCAATGGAAAACCAGAAAATTGTTGATTCGGTAGAAATGCTTGAGGAAAGGCTAAAAACGGTACGTGAAGCACAGAAAAAGTTTGCAACGTATACGCAGGAGCAGGTAGACAAAATCTTTTTTGCAGCTGCAAGTGCAGCAAATAAAGAACGTATCCGCCTGGCAAAATATGCGGTTGAAGAAACCGGAATGGGCGTCGTTGAGGACAAGGTAATTAAGAATAACTATGCTGCGGAGTATATTTATAATGCATATAAAAACACAAAGACTTGCGGTGTTATTGAGAAGGACGATTCATTTGGAATCATGAAAGTTGCAGAACCTATTGGTGTTATTGCTGCAGTAATTCCTACAACTAACCCTACTTCAACTGCAATATTTAAAACACTGATTTCACTTAAAACAAGAAATGGAATTATCATAAGTCCGCATCCAAGAGCGAAAGGCTGTACAATAGAAGCAGCAAGAGTGGTACTTGAAGCAGCAGTAAAGGCTGGCGCCCCAGAGGGAATAATTGGCTGGATTGATATTCCGTCGCTTGAGATGACAAACCTGCTCATGAAGGAAGCGGATATCATACTTGCTACCGGCGGTCCAGGAATGGTTAAAGCAGCATATTCTTCAGGTAAGCCGGCACTGGGTGTTGGAGCGGGAAATACTCCTGCAATCATTGATGATACAGCAGATATATTGCTTGCAGTAAACTCAATAATTCATTCAAAAACATTTGATAATGGTATGATTTGTGCTTCCGAGCAGTCAGTAATTGTACTTGATAAAGTTTACAATAAGGTTAAAAAGGAATTTAGTGACCGTGGCTGCTATTTCCTTGATAAGACCGAAACAGATAAAGTCAGAAAGACAATAATCATAAATGGTGCATTAAATGCTAAGATTGTTGGACAATCAGCATATAAGATAGCTGAACTTGCAAAAGTAAACGTGCCTGAGGATACAAAAATTCTTATCGGTGAAGTTGAAAGTGTTGATATTTCGGAAGAATTTGCTCACGAAAAACTTTCTCCGGTACTCGCGATGTATCGTGCAAAGAACTTTGAAGATGCTCTTGATAAGGCAGAACATCTGGTTGCAGATGGTGGCTATGGTCATACATCAAGTTTGTATGTTGATGCTGTAACACAAAAAGATAAAATTGATGAATTTGGATCAAGAATGAAAACCTGCCGTATTCTTGTAAGCACACCGTCATCACACGGCGGTATCGGTGACCTGTATAACTTTAAGCTTGCGCCATCACTAACACTTGGCTGTGGCTCATGGGGCGGAAACTCTGTTTCTGAAAACGTTGGAGTAAAGCACCTTATTAATATCAAAACGGTTGCCGAAAGGAGAGAGAATATGCTTTGGTTCAGAGCACCTCAGAAGGTTTATATGAAGAAAGGGTGTCTGCCGGTTGCCCTTGATGAATTGAAAACTGTATACAATAAAAAGAAAGTATTCATTGTAACCGACAGTTTCCTGTTTAATAACGGATATACAAAGGTAATCACTGATAAATTAAATGAAATGGGTATCATCCACACCACATTCTTTGATGTTGCTCCTGACCCGACGCTTGCTTGTGCGCTTGAGGGTGTTGCTCAGATGCGTGCATTCCAGCCTGATTGTATTATTGCTCTCGGCGGCGGCAGCGCTATGGACGCAGGTAAAATTATGTGGGTTCTTTATGAGCATCCCGAAGCTGACTTTATGGATATGGCAATGCGTTTCATTGATATAAGAAAGCGTGTATACACATTCCCGAAGATGGGAGAGAAAGCTATGTTTATAGCTGTTCCGACATCTGCTGGTACCGGTTCTGAGGTTACACCTTTTGCTGTTATTACCGATGAAAAGACGGGTATTAAGTATCCGCTTGCTGATTATGAACTGATGCCTAATATGGCAATAATTGATGCAGACTTTATGATGAATATGCCTAAGGGCTTAACATCTGCATCGGGTATTGACGCAATGACACACGCACTTGAAGCATATGCTGCAATGCTTGCAACAGATTATACAGATGGTCTTGCATTAAAAGCTCTCCAGATTATATTTGAATATTTGCCGCGTGCATATGAAAACGGTGCAAATGATCCGGAAGCAAGAGAAAAGATGGCTAATGCTTCTACAATGGCTGGTATGGCATTTGCAAATGCGTTCCTTGGCGTATGTCACTCGATGGCACATAAACTTGGTGCATTCCATCATCTTCCGCATGGTATTGCTAACGCACTAATGATTGATGAAGTAATACGTTTTAACTCAGCATCAGCACCGAGAAAGATGGGTACTTTCTCGCAGTATGATCATCCTCATACTCTTGAAAGATATGCTGAATGTGCAGACGCATTGAAGCTTAAGGGCAAAACTAACGAAGAAAAGGTTGAAAACCTTATTAAAGCAATTGACGAACTTAAAGAAAAAGTCGGAATTAAAAAGACAATTAAAGATTACGGTGTTGACGAAGCTAAGTTCCTCGAAACGCTTGATAGCATGACAGAGCAGGCATTTGATGACCAGTGTACCGGCGCAAATCCGAGATATCCGCTTATGAGCGAAATTAAGGAAATGTACCTTAGGGCATACTATGGCGAATAATCTAAAATAAATTGAAAAGAGGGTTTGCTATGAATTTAGAAAGAGTAATTGCTGTTAGAAATGATAAGACCGTATATCGTGACGGGGAACTTGCGGTTAAGGTGTTTAATGAAGGCTATAAAACTGCTGATGTATTGAATGAAGCGTTAAATCAGGCAAGAATCGAAGAAACCGGAATAGATATGCCTAAGATCCACGAAGTAACTAAAATTGACGGAAAATGGGCGATCGTTTCAGATTTTATTGAAGGTAAGACTCTTGCAAGAATAATGGAAGAGGATAGAGCTAATCTTGATATGTATCTTGAAAGATTTGTGGACATTCAGCTTAATATCCACAGCAAAAAAGCTCCTTTGCTTAATAAGCTTAAAGATAAAATGATGAGAAAAATAGGTGAAGCAGGTCTTGATGCAACAACAAGATATGAACTTCATACAAGACTTGAAAGTATGCCCAAGCATGATAAGGTTTGTCATGGTGACTTTAACCCAAGTAACATTATAATTGGCAATGACGGCAAGGCATACGTACTTGACTGGTCACATGCAACTCAAGGCAATGCAAGTGCAGATGCTGCAAGAACATATCTTTTGTTCTGGCTTGCAGGTGATTTTGTTGCTGCTGATAAATATATGCAGCTCTTTTGCAAGAAGAGCGATACTGCAAAGCAGTACGTTGAAAAATGGTTACCGATAGTTGCAGCGTCGCAGATGGTAAAAGGAAAGCCGGAAGAACGCGAATTCTTGATGCGTTGGATAGACGTTGTTGATTACGAATAATTAATTAAATAGAAGTGTATGTATCATATGCAAAGTCGATTTTCGGCTTTGCATATGAGTGCATAATAAAGAAAATCAAATTAGGAGGATAGAAAATTATGAAAGTAACAGTTTGTATTGGAAGCTCATGTCATTTAAAAGGCTCAAGAGAGGTAGTTGAGTCTTTGCAGCGTTTAGTAGGCGAAAGCGGTCTTGATGAAAAGGTAGAACTTGGCGGAGCATTTTGTATGGGCAACTGTCAAAATGGTGTAAGTGTTAAGATAGGGGATGAAATTTTTTCTGTTACACCGGAAACTGTTGAGAAATTTTTTGAAGAAAATGTTAAATCCCGCGTTTGATAAATAACGGAGGGAGAGTATGAACGATTATCTTTCTTTAAAAAAATCTAATTGTAAAAATTGTTATAAATGTATCAGGAACTGTCCGGTGAAATCGATTAAGATTTATGACCATCAGGCGAATATAGTTCCAGAGGAATGTATTTTATGCGGTATGTGTTTTGTAACATGTCCTCAAAATGCAAAGCAAATCCGCAACGATACAGAAAATGCTAAAAAACTTATTGCAGAATCTGATGAAGTGTGGGTAAGCTTAGCACCGTCTTTTGTTGCGAATTTTGACGGTGCAAGTATTGATGCTATGGATAAGGCTCTAAAGAAACTCGGGTTCGCCGGTGTTGAAGAAACAGCTATTGGCGCAACAATTGTTAAGAAAGAATACGAGAAAATGTGTGATAAAAATCCTGATTCTCTTATTATTTCTTCGTGTTGTCATAGTGTTAATACTCTCATACAAAAGTATTTCCCAGAGGCTTTAAAGTATCTCGCACAGGTCATGTCGCCTATGCAGGCACATTGCTCGAAACTAAAAAAAGAACATACAGGATGCAAAACGGTATTTATAGGACCTTGTATATCAAAAAAGGCAGAAGCAGAGGAATATCCTGGAATAGTAGATTGCGTTCTGACGTTCGAAGAACTTGAGGAATGGATGGCAGGCGAAACCATAGAAATAGAAGATATACCCGACACACATACAAGAGGCAGGGCACGCTTGTTCCCAACGTCAGGCGGAATACTGCGGTCAATGGATAAGCGCGAAGATGTTACATATATGGTTATAGACGGAGCACAAAACTGTGTTGCTGCACTTAAGGATATATGTGAAGGCAAATTAAATAATTGTTTTATTGAAATGTCTGCTTGTCAGGGAAGCTGTGTTGCAGGACCGGTTATGAAAAAAGCCGGCAGAGCAACAATTGAGGAATTTAGCTTAGTAGATAAATATGCTGATAAGAATATTGATATTGAAGTTCGGGAAGAATCTGAAATCGGTAAGAAAATGCACGAAAAAGATATTGAACGAGTTATGCCTGGAAGCAAGGCGATTGAAGAGGTTCTGCATAAAATAGGTAAGTTTTCGCCTGAACAGGAACTTAATTGTGGTTCGTGCGGATATAATACCTGCCGTGAAAAAGCAATTGCAGTTATTAACGGAAAAGCTGACCTTACCATGTGTCTACCGTTCTTGCTCCAGAAGGCTGAGAGCTTTTCCGATACGATTATCAATAATACGCCTAATGGTATTATTGTTTTGAATGAAGAACTTGAAATTCAGCAGATAAACCGTGCTGCCTGTCAAATTCTAAACGTAAAGAATTCAAGAGATGTTGTTGGGTATCCAATTGTACGCATTGCTGATCCAGCTGATTATTTTATTGTAATGGCAACAGGCGAAAATGTATACAGTAAAGAAAAATATCTTGCCCAGCATGACAAGTATGTTGAGGAAACAGTTATTTATGATAAGGAATATCATATTCTTATGATAATAATGAAAGATATAACAAGCCTTGAAGTGACAAAACGCAAAAAGTCAGAACAAAGCCGCCAGGCAATAGAAATTACTGATAAAGTAGTTGAAAAACAGATGCGTATAGTACATGAAATTGCATCATTGCTTGGTGAAACAACAGCTGAAACGAAAATTGCGCTGAATAAGCTGAAGGAGAACCTAAACGATGAATGATTTATGTCTTGACGTAGGTTACCGCAGTCTTATAAAATACGGTGAACAGCTGTGCGGCGATATGGTTGAGGTTACGAAGTCTGAAAAGGGCGAATTTATTCTGGTTCTTGCAGATGGGCTTGGAAGTGGAGTTAAAGCAAATATACTGTCAACGCTTACCTCTAAGATACTGTCAACTATGATTGCTGAACATATAAGCGTAGAGGACTGTGTAAATACAATGGCGGCTACCTTACCAGTTTGCTCAAAAAGAGGTGTCGCATATTCTACTTTTACAATTATCAAAATAACAGATAATGAAGAAGCGGAAATAATACAGTATGATAATCCTATGGTTATAATGCTTCGTGACGGTAAGCTATATGATTATCCAAAAACCGCAAAAATAATTGAAAACAAAACCATATATGAAACACGCATAAAATTAAAATGCGATGATGTGTTTATAGCAATGAGTGACGGCGCAATATATGCCGGAGTGGAGCAGGTGTTAAATTGCGGATGGCAAAGAGAGAATATTGCTGCATTTATAGAAGCAGCATATAACGATAGTCAAACTGCTGCGGTAATCACCTCATTGCTTTTGGAACAGTGTAATCTTTTATATGCGGAAAAACCAGGTGATGATACCACTATTGCAACTGTAAAGCTTCGCAGAAGAAAGCCTCTGTCATTGATGATGGGTCCGCCCAGAGATCCTAACGACCTGTCAAAGATGCATACCGCATTTTTCTCGAGTACTGGACGTAAGATAATATGCGGAGGAACAACTGCATCGCTTGCGGCTGAATATCTTAAAAAGCCTCTGGAAGCTGAACTTACTTATTTTGACCCTGAGATACCGCCTACATCCAAAATTGAGGGGATAGATTTGGTTACTGAGGGCGTCATAACAATGAGCAAGGTTTTGGAATATGCAAAAGACTATATTGATAAAAACGAGCGTTACGATGAATGGTCACGAAAGAAAGATGGTGCGTCGCAAATTGCCAGAATGCTTTTTTCAGATGCTACCGATATAAGTTTTTATATTGGAAGAGCGGTAAATCCGGCACATCAGAACCCGGATCTTCCAATAACGTTTAACATTAAAATGAATATAGTAGAGCAGCTTGCTGACTGTCTTAAAAAAATGGGTAAAAATATAAATGTCAGCTATTTTTAAAACGGAGAAAAACTGTTTTTGAAAGGAATTACGCAAATGGTAAAAAAATTTGATACGCAGGTGCAATATCTGAAATATAAAGTGCTGCGTGAGGTGGCAAGGCATGCCTTTGCGGATGATTTGCTTACAAGCTATAACGATATTGCTAAAATAATTGTAAAAGGTGATAAGCCGACAATGCGCTGCTGCATTTATAAAGAACGCTCTATTGTAAATGAGCGTATAAGAATGGCAAGCGGCGGAGGTAAAAAAAATCCTAATGTAATTGAAGTTCTTGATATAGCATGTGACGAGTGCCCGGTAAGCGGATATGTAGTATCGGATTTGTGCCGCGGCTGCATAGCTCATAGATGTGAGGATGCTTGTGCAAAAGGTGCAATAACATTCGATGAAACACAAAAAGCGCATATTGATAAATCAAAATGTGTTGAGTGCGGCATGTGCGCAAAAGCATGTCCTTACAGCGCGATTATGAACCATAAGCGACCGTGCGAAAATGCCTGTAAGATTCATGCAATCAGTATGGCAGAAAGTAAGGCAGCGCAGATAGATAATGATAAGTGCATAGCTTGTGGTGCCTGTGTTTACCAGTGTCCGTTTGGAGCAATTATGGATAAATCATATATAATTGATGTTATAAATATGATAAAGCAAAGTGATTCTAACCGCGCGTTCAAGCTTTATGCTGTAGTAGCTCCATCAATAGCAAGTCAGTTTAGACATGTAAAAGTCGGACAGGTTATTTCTGCATTGAAATTACTTGGATTTTATACTGTAGTTGAAGCTGCGCTCGGTGCTGACATGGTTGCTATGTCTGAGGCAAAAGAGTTGGCAGAAAAGGGATTTTTGACTTCATCATGCTGCCCAGCATTTGTTGATTACATAAAAAAATTCTTCCCTGATATGCAAGATAAGATATCGCATAACCTTTCGCCAATGGCAACGATTGCTAAATACATTAAGGAAACTGATCCTGAATGTAAAATTGTATTTATCGGTCCTTGTACTGCCAAGAAAGCTGAAATTAAGCTTGAAACTGTAAAACCGTATGTAGACAGTGTACTTACTTTTGAAGAATTGCAGGCGCTGATTGATGCTCGTGATATTAATATGTCCGAATTGGAAGTTGATGTCTTAGATAACGCATCATATTTCGGAAGAATCTTTGCAAGAAGCGGTGGTTTAGCAGACGCAGTTGCACAGGCGCTTAAGGAACAGAATATAACAGATTTTGAATTAAAGCCGATTTCTTGTGATGGTATAGAGCAATGCAAGATTGCGCTTATGAGAGCTTCTAAAAATGTTCTGCCTAATAATTTTATTGAAGGTATGGCTTGTATTAATGGCTGTATAGGTGGTGCAGGTTGTCTGACTCATGGACCGAAGGACAAGAACGAAGTGGACGAGTACGGTAGAGAGGCTTACGAGAAGACTATTACCGACGCTATAAAATTTATAACTGAAAATAAAAAACACTGATAAAAGTAAAAAAACGGTCGGAAAGCATGTGCTTTCCGACCGTTTCGTTTAAATCATGCCTTAATTCTTATTTTAACGCAAATATCCTGAAAAATATTCCTCAAGTTCTTCTTTTGAGACGTTCTCTGTGCTGCCAATATACTGACGTGTTTGAGGATTATCAAGCTTGTCACTTTCTTGGTGGCGCAGAAATATTTTGCTAAAGTCAGGACTTAAAAAAGTATTTACAAATTCTGAGCCGACCGGCTGTATTTCACCGATACTGTTTGGATTGTCGTAATAAGTGTCAGTATTAAAATAGAACCCCATTAAACATATAAAAGAATCCATCCTGATTATTTGAAGCCCACATACCGGTATAGAATAGACTGTCTGGTTTATATGTATATACTTTATCTGAATCCTCAACTTGTATTGTGCCACTCATTTTATCGTTTAAAAATAAGAAATTATAATATGTCATATCAATTGAAATAGTTGCCGGATTATTAGAGTAGGTATCATCCGCTTGATAGGTTCTTTCAACTTTTGTTGGAAGTGGCAGCAAACATACAGAAGCACACAAAATTGCTAATACTACTATAGCGACTTTTGTACATTTGTGCATCTTATTACTCCTTTTTTGTTATCGCTAACACGCCGTATGGTTGCAGGGAGAGCCTGCCCTGTGAACCTGATACTATATCATATGAGCCATCTGGTATAATGAAGTCAATATAATTCTCAGAATAATTTCCGACAAAGGTTAGCCCGCCGCGCTTTTGAATAAGCAAGCCGTAGGGTAGGACGCTTTTTTCACGGCAAATGCCGAGCTCAGTTGTAATGTTGTCATAAAGAACATCATAGAATTTTCCGCTGTCGCGATATGCAATATAGTAAGCTTTACCGTTGTGATAGGAGTTTACACAGGCAGCCGGCGTACCTTGATAGAATTCCTGTGTATATTTTAAAAGAGTTTTTGCTGTTGTCGGGTGTATTACTTCGCAGAAATCGGCAGCAGTATAGGTATTTTGCTCATCTGCCACACTTACGGTATTGCCTGGGAGAAGAGTGTCTATTTCCTCTGCCCAAACCCCGAATACTTCGCCTAATCCTCCGCCTGGACAGCCGCCAAGGTAGCAAAGGTCATTTTCATTTACTACTGCTGAAAAATATCCTGAAACAAGGACTCCGCCGTTTTTGACAAAATCTTTGAGACGATTTGCGTTTTGCTCAGATATCATATATAGCATAGGTGCGCATATCAGCTTATAACTTGAAAAATCCTGACAAGAGCCTATAACATCAATATTTACTCCAAGTTTTCTTAGTGCTCGGTAGTGGTCAAGAACTTGTGCAAAGTACTGTTTATCTTTATTGCAGAGTGCCTGAGCGTCATCAAGTGCCCATCTGTTTTGTGTGTCGTATATAATAGCAACTTCAGATTTGATTTGTGTTCCGGCAACATCTGAAATACTTTGAAGTATTTTTCCTAATTCGCTTACCTCTTTAAATACGCGTGTATCATCGCGTCCGCAGTGGTCAATAACAGCACCGTGGAATTTTTCTGAGGAACCGCGGCTTTTACGCCACTGAAAATATTGTACGCTGTCGCTTCCGTGCGCAACTGCTGCAAGAGAGGAAAGAATATGCATCCCTGGACGCTTGGGACGGTTATATCCCTGCCAGTTAACAAGGCTCGGGGTACTTTCCATCATAAAAAACGGTTTATGTTTTAAACTGCGAAACCAGTCATGTGCAAAGTCAGCCTTAATTGCAGCATCATAATCGTTTTCACTGTGCCAATGGGGGTAATTATCCCATGAAATTATATCAACCTCATCTTTAAGCACTTCGTAGTCAAGCCCGGTGAACATATCCATCATATTTATTGTTGTGGGTATATTAGGAGTAATTTCTTTTAACGGAGCAACTTCGGTTTTTATATAGTCGGCACAAAGATGTGTAATAAAACGGTTCCAGGCAAGATTTAAGCCATGAAGATTGGTATCGCCTAAAGGTGAAGGCGGTTCTATCTGTTCCCAGTTCGTATAAGTGTGACTCCAAAATGTTGTCCACCAATCATGATTTAACTTGTCAAGATCGTTATTATATTGTTTTTTTAGATAGTCTATAAATGCCTTTCGGCAGCGCGGGCAGAAACATCCGCCAGAGAGTTCATTTGATATGTGCCACATAAAAAGCGAGGGATGATCTTTATAGCGCTTTGCCAAAAGAGTGTTTATTGCAGTGATTTTCTCTCTGAAAATAGGCGAAGAATGGCAGTGGTTGTGTCGCCCTCCGAATACTTGTTTTCTTCCTAAGCTATCGGTACGAAGCACTTCCGGGTATTTTTCGGCAAGCCATCTTGGACGTGCACCGCTGGGTGTAGCAAGTATAGCTTTTATGTCGTTTTGATAAAACTTTTCCATAATCATATCAAGAAAGGAAAAATCATATTTTCCTTCTTCGGGTTCAAGAACGCTCCAGGAAAAAATTCCTATTGACATTGAATTCATACCTGCTTTTTTCATTAACCGAATATCACCGTCTATAATATCCGGTCGGTCAAGCCACTGTTCCGGGTTATAATCGCTTCCATGAATTAGCTGTGCCATAAAAATATCACCTTCTAATAAAAATTTAAATAATTATATATAAAAACAGGCCGCCTGTCAATACCGTGTGAATAAAAACTTGCTTTTTAGGGCAAAATGTGGTAATATATCATAAATGTATGATACAGGAGAAATACTATGTTTACAGATAAAGCAAAAATATATATTAAAGCCGGACGCGGCGGTAATGGAGCAATATCCTTTAGACGAGAAAAATATATAGCAGCAGGCGGACCTGACGGAGGAGACGGCGGCAGAGGTGCAGACGTTGTTATGCGCGTTGGTGATGGGCTTCTTACGCTGATGGATTTTAAGTATAAAAGAAAGTATCAGGCTGAAAACGGCGGTGATGGCGCCGGCAAACACTGCAAGGGCAAAAACGGAGATACACTTGTGATAACAGTTCCTCAAGGTACGGTTGTAAGAGATGCTGAAAGCGGAAAAATAATCGCAGATGTATCAGAAATCGGAAAAGACTATATTATTGCAAAAGGCGGGAATGGCGGCTGGGGAAATTCACATTTTTCAACCCCTACAAGACAGGCTCCTAATTTTGCGAAAAACGGACAAGCCGGAACTGAACGTGAAGTTATATTAGAGCTTAAGATGATAGCAGATGTTGGATTGGTAGGATTTCCTAATGTTGGAAAATCTACTCTCCTTGCAGCTACAACAAAAGCAGAACCTAAAATTGCGAATTATCATTTTACCACACTTGTTCCGAATCTTGGAGTGGTTAGAATTGAAGAAGGCGCCAGCTTTGTGCTTGCTGATATTCCTGGAATAATTGAAGGCGCAAGTGAGGGAACTGGGCTGGGTCATGAGTTTTTAAAGCACATTGAAAGAACGAGGCTCCTTATTCATGTTGTGGATGTTTCTATGA
>CALXUL010000057.1 GCA_944391635.1 uncultured Clostridia bacterium
ATCCGGCAGCCGCAGCTTTTTTCTGCACTTTTTGAGCTCTTAGAAGAGCAGGAAAACCATGAGGTACGTCATTTAGAGTATCGGTAAAGCTGTCAAGCTGTTTTTCCTTCTTTTTGTTCTTTTCCCAACTGCCGAGCGCTTCCTGAGCGGTAACTGCCTTATCTTTGCCAAATACATGTGTGTGGCGGGTTATAAGCTTGGTGCAAAGCTCAAAAAGTACATCATCAAAACAGAATGCGCCGCGGCTTTCGGCTATTACAGAATGGAATACCACCTGAAGCAGCACATCGCCGAGTTCGTTTGCAAATGCTTTGTCATCATTTTTATCCAGTGCGTCTATTGCTTCATAGCATTCCTCAATAAGGCTCTTTTTTATACTCTCATGCGTTTGTGCGCGGTCCCAGGGACAGCCGTTTTCGCTGCGGAGAATGTGCATTATCTCAAAAAGGTCGTCCATTGTATATTTACTTTTCAGTTCCATTTATTTTGCCTCCAAACCATAAAAATCATCAAAAAATCCCGGATAGCTTATGTTTACACAATCAACGTCATCAATTCGGCATGGCGAGCTGGTAACCTGTGCAAGTACTGCAAGACTCATTGCCATGCGGTGGTCGCCCCAGCTTTTAAAATCTGCTCCGTGAAGCGGCTTACCGCCGCGGATAATGAGCCCATCATCCGTCATTGTAATATCAGCTCCGCATTTTATAAGTTCACTGTATATGGCAAGGAGCCGGTCGGATTCCTTGACCTTCAGTTCTGCTGCGTCGGCAATGACAGTTTCGCCTTCTGCACATACAGCCATTACAGCAAGAACCGGAATTTCATCTATAAGCCTGGGGATGAGTGCGCCGTTTATGTGGGCGGCGTGAAGCTTTGTGCCTTTAACGATGATATCGCATATAGGCTCGTTATTGCTGATACGTTCGTTTTCCAGTTTTATATCCGCGCCCATTGCTATAGCGGCATCAAGAATACCTGTACGGGTTGGGTTTATACCGACGTTTTTGATAACAACGCGTGAATTTTTCATAATTGAAGCGGCAGCTATAAAAAATGCAGCCGATGATATATCCCCCGGGACTTCTATTTCAAGAGCTTTAAGGTTTTTGCCGGGGGTTAGGGTTATGCTATGAGAATCATAAGTCATATCCGCGCCCATCGCCTCAAGCATACGCTCAGTATGGTCGCGGCTTTTTTCAGGTTCAATAATCCTGGTTGTCCCTTCTGCGAAAAGTCCGGCAAGGAGTATTGCCGTTTTAACCTGTGCCGACGCAACCGGCATGGTATATTCAATTGCCTTAAGTTTTCGTCCGTGTATCAAAAGCGGGCAGAAGTCGCCTTCGATATTTGCACCCATCATAGATAAAGGGATATTTACCCGTTTCATAGGTCTTTTACAGATAGACGCATCGCCCGTTATACTGCTGTCAAAATCCTGAGCTGCAAGAATCCCGCATAAAAGCCGGGTTGTAGTGCCGGAGTTTCCGGTGTATAGGGTTATAGAAGGCTTTTTAAGACCATAAAGACCTTTACCATGCACTATTGCTGTACTGTTGTTAAATTCGGTTTCGATGCCCAGATTCCGGAAACAGTCTATTGTTGAAAGACAGTCTGCGCCGTTTAAAAAGCCGTGTATTACCGTATCGCCATCTGCGAGTGCGCCAAGCATGACAGCTCTATGTGATATGGACTTATCACCGGGGACACTGATTTCGGCGTTTATTCTTGACATTTTTTTCAGCTCTATCATTTTTGCTACCCCATTTAATCTCAAAATTATCATAAAACCAGTATATCATAAATATATTAACATAACAATGTTTTTTTTGTTTTGAGGGGGTGTTTTTTTGACAGAGCGCGGCAGGTTTTTAAAAGGAACGATAATACTGATTTGCGCGAATGCTGCTGCAAAAATACTTGGTGCGGTTTTTAAAATACCTCTTACATATATCCTTGAGGAAGAGGGAATGGCGGTTTATAATACGGCATTTTCGGTGTATATAATGATGCTGGGTCTTGTAACCGGCGGATTTCCGTTTGCGCTTACAAAACTGCTTGCAGAGTACACTGCGCTTGGAAAAGACGGGCGTATCCGCCCTGCGGTGTGCGGTACGGGCGCGGTTTTATTTTTGCTCGGTGCGGCAGGCAGCCTTATATTGTATATATTTGCTCCTGTATTTGCGGCGGCGATGCGTGAAGAGAATGCCGCAGGAGCCATACGAGCAATTTCCCCGGCAGTATTTTTAGTAGCGTGCGGCGCGGTAATAAAAAGCTCAAATGAAGCGCGTGCCGACCTTTTGCCTACTGCATTTTCACAGGTGACCGAGGCGGCGTTTAAGTTGATATGCGGCTACTTTTTGGCAGTGAATTTTGCAAGGTATTCGGCATATTCCGCGGCAAAGGGCGCAATATGGGGCGTTACTGCCGGTGAAGCGTTTGCTACAGTACTTTTAGTCACTGTATGGAGAGTCAGGGTACGTAAGCTTGACAAAGGACGGATGACAGGCAAGGAGCTTAAAAGTATTTGTTCTATTGCGTTTCCCCTTATGATTTGCACAAGTGCGATTGGAATGCTGGCAATGGTAGAGGTACCTGTAATACGCGGTGCATTAGGAGCTGTAAGATTTTCACAAAAAAGCGCAGAGGAATTCTTAATAAATTATGCGCCGTACACCGATGTATTTGATAATCTTGCAAGTACGCTTCGTCTTTCTGAGGATGGAGTGCGTAAGCTTTACGGTGCATTTTCGGGTTATGCGCAGACTGTTTTTAATCTTCCTGCCGGGATAATTTCAACAATTTGTGCGGCTGCCACGCCAATGATTGCAAAAGCCCTTACCAAAAAGGATAACCTTGCATTAAAAAGGGCAGTTGAACGTGTATTGGGGCTTATATTTTTATTGTCGATACCGGCGGCTAGTATGTGCTTTTTCTTTGCAGAAGAGCTGCTCGAGCTGCTTTTCGGCAATAGCTTTTCCGCGCCTATGCTGCGTGCAATAGCTCCGGCAATGATATTTTTGTGTGCCGGAAATCTTTTTGTTGCGATTATGCACCTGTCAGGGCGGATAGGCGAGCCGTTTTGTGTATCGCTGATAGGACTTTTGCTGAAAATACTGCTTTTAGCTGTCCTTATACGTATCCCAGAGGTAAATATACTTGGCACAGGTCTTTCTTCAATAGTTTCATCAGTAGCGGTATTTTTAATGCTCCTTGCGCTTATGAAAAAACGCTATGGAATAAATTTGAGAGTCATTCGTCTTGCTGCGCCGGGCGCGGCGGCGTCCTGTGTGATGGTAGGGATAATGTACCTTATCCGTCCGTTTATGCAAACTTATTTTCTGCCTCAACCCGCGTTCATCCTGTCTGCACTGCCGGCGGCGGCGGGGTTTGCGCTTACTGCTGCACTGCTTTTAAAGCGAGGCGATACGGTGGTTGTTTTCGGGAAAAAAGACTGATTTTTGTATTGAAAATGTAATAATTGTGTGCTATAATTAATTCGTACATATTTTTTAGTGAAAGAGTTGATTATATGGCTGAATTTGCAAAGGGAGGAATCCCTGTTTCACCGAGAATTGAACGACTGAAAGATAATTTATACAAAAATATGCCGGAGATTGAAGCAGACCGAGCGGTGCTTTTGACTGAAAGCTATAAACAGACCGAAAGTGAGCCGATAGTTAAAAGGAGAGCGCTTGCGTTTGCACATATCCTTGAAAATATTCCAATAACAATCCGCGATGAAGAACTGATAGTCGGAAGCGCTACTAAGGCGCCCAGAGGCTGCCAGGTTTTCCCGGAATATTCATATCAATGGCTTTTGGACGAGCTTGATACGGTAGAGACAAGAACAGCTGACCCGTTTTATATTTCGGAAGAGACAAAAGCTACACTTAGAGAAGTTTACCCTTACTGGGAGGGGAAAACGACCAGCGAGCTTGCAACATCGTACATGGCGCCAGAGACTTTGGTGGCAATGGCACATAACATATTTACGCCCGGAAACTATTTTTATAACGGTATCGGGCATATGACGGTAGATTACCCGAAAGTGCTTAAGATAGGCTTTTCCGGAATAATTGAAGAAGCCGCAAAAGAACTTCTCAGTATAAATGTATATGACGCAAACTATGCTCAAAAGCATGAATTTTTAGAAGCGGTAATTATAAGCTGTAATGCCGCTATTACATATGCAAAAAGATATTCTGACTTAGCGTCCGAAATGGCAAAGACGGAAAAAGATGACAGAAGACGTGAAGAACTTCTTCTTATAAGCCAGAATTGTGCTAATGTGCCGCAAAAGGGCGCGCGCAATTTCTATGAAGCTTGTCAAAGTTTCTGGTTTGTACAGATGCTGCTCCAGATAGAATCAAGCGGACATTCAATTTCACCGGGACGTTTTGACCAGTATATGTATCCGTACTATAAAGCGGATTTAGATCGTGGCGATATAACTCCGGATATAGCGCAGGAATTGCTTGACTGTATTTGGGTAAAACTAAATGATTTGAATAAAGTCCGTGATGCTGCAAGTGCAGAAGGTTTTGCAGGGTATAGCCTGTTCCAGAATCTTTGTGCGGGCGGCCAGGATAAGAGCGGGCTTGACGCTACAAACGAGCTTTCATATATGTGTATTCAGGCGTCGATGCATGTTCAGCTCCCGCAGCCGTCATTTTCGGTAAGGGTATGGAACGGCACGCCGACAGAATTCCTTTTAAAGTGTGCGGAACTTACAAGAACCGGTGTAGGGCTTCCGGCATATTATAATGACGAGGTAATTATCCCGGCGCTTATGAGCCGCGGTCTGACATTAGAGGATGCAAGGGATTATAATATAATCGGCTGTGTTGAGCCGCAGAAAGCGGCAAAGACGGATGGCTGGCATGATGCGGCATTCTTTAATATGTGCAGACCCCTTGAGCTGGTATTTTCAAATGGTTATGAGAACGGAGAACTTGTTGGAGTTGAAACAGGGGATGTTGAAAGTTTTAGGAACTTTGATGAGTTTTATGATGCCTATAAAAAGCAGATGCAGTATGCAATAGGGCTTCTGGTTAATGCGGATAACTCAATAGATGTTGCGCATGCACAAAGATGTCCGCTGCCATTCCAGTCGTGTATGGTTGAGGACTGTATAAAGCGGGGAAAAACTCTGCAAGAGGGCGGCGCTGTTTATAACTTTACAGGTCCTCAGGGCTTTGGTATCGCTAATATGACCGATTCGCTGTACGCGATAAAGACGCTTGTATATGATAAGAAGCTTGTGTCGATAGGCGAGTATAAAAAAGCGCTTGCTGCAAATTTCGGAAAGGGTCTTACTCCAAAGCGCGCCGAAGCAGAAACGGCGAAGCTTGCAAAGCAGCTTTCAAAAGAAGGCAAAAACATAACCGATAAAGAAATAGAAAAAATATTTAAGCTGTTTATAGAAGGTACAGCTGACGAGAAGGAAAAGCAGGAATATAACAAGCTGCTTGAACTAATAGACGGTGTGCCGAAATACGGAAATGATATAAAAGAAGTAGATTTATTCGCCAGGGATGTGGCGTATGTGTATACAAAAGAGCTTGAGAAATATTCCAATCCTCGAGGCGGGATTTTCCAGGCAGGTCTTTATCCGGTATCGGCGAATGTGCCGCTTGGTGAGCAGACCGGAGCAACACCGGACGGAAGATTAGCTAATACACCGGTTGCGGATGGCGTAGGACCATTTTCGGGAAGAGATACCCACGGACCGACAGCGGCAGCAAATTCGGTTGCTAAGCTTGACCATGCTATTGCGTCAAACGGTACATTGTATAACCAGAAATTCCATCCGTCCGCGCTTGCAGGTGAAGAAGGGCTTGCGAAGTTTGCGGCGTATATCAGAGCGTTTTTTGACCAGAAAGGTATGCATATGCAGTTTAATGTTGTAAGCAGAGAAACGCTACTTGACGCACAGGCGCATCCGGAAAATTACAGGAGTCTTGTGGTAAGGGTTGCGGGATATTCTGCACTGTTTACCACTTTGTCAAAATCGCTTCAGGATGATATTATAAACAGAACAGAGCAGGGCTTTACTGCCTAATTAGGATAAAGGATAGAAATAATATGGATTATTTGGATACAACCGGGCGTATATTTGATATACAAAAGTATTCTATACACGACGGTCCGGGCATACGTACAATTGTATTTTTAAAAGGTTGTGCGCTGCGTTGCCGTTGGTGTTGTAATCCCGAGGGACAGAGCTTTGAAAAAGAGCATATGCTTTTTGCAGGCAAGGATAAATTAATTGGTGAGGATATAACTGTAAGAGCGGTGCTTGAGAAAATAAAAAAAGACATCCCATATTACTACCGTTCCGGTGGCGGGGTGACGCTGTCAGGCGGAGAGGCGCTTTTGCAGCCGGAATTTGCAGTGTCATTGCTTAGAGCGTGCCATAGTATTGGCATAAACACCGCAATCGAAACAACGGGATTTCAGAAATTCGAGATTATCAAGGAATATTTGAAATATCTTGACTATGTGCTTATGGACATAAAGCATATGGATTCTGATAAGCATAAGGAATTTACGACTGTGCCCAATGAACTTATTCTGGAAAATGCAAGAAAGATAGCCGAGTCGGGTGCTAATCTGACTATACGTGTCCCGGTTATTTACGGGTTTAATGACACTGTGGCGGAAATTTCGGCGATAGCGGCATTTGCTGCGAGCCTTCCGGGAGTTAGGCATTTGCATTTGCTCCCGTATCACAGAATGGGCGAGGATAAGTACACAGGGCTTGGGCGTGAATATGGGCTTTCCGGTATACCGCCAATGGATAGAGAACATGTATTACCGCTGCTTGAGGCGGCTAAGAAAACAGGGCTTATTTGTCAAATCGGAGGATAAAAAATACTGCTGTCTTTTTGCGTGTAAAGCCACAAATGGACAGCAGTTTTATTGTTTAAATATTTTTGTGCTTGCGCACGAAAAGTTATGAATTTTATAGGCGGCGAAGTAAAAAGCCGCTGTATAGCGAGGCAAAATGCGTCTTTACACGGGGCGGGGGAGCTTATTCGTCCAAGATTTTGTACATAAGCGGAGCGTCGTTTTTGAGGGCATGTTCTTTAACCTCAAGAACCTCAGCACGCACAACGCGTTCGCCGAAGCGGATTTCAAGAATATCGCCGCATTTTACATCATATGATGCTTTTGCAGGTCTGCCGTTTACCGAAACACGTTCTGAGTCGCATGCCTCATTGGCAATGCTACGACGTTTTATTAGACGTGAAACTTTAAGAAATTTATCAAGGCGCATAAAGTTTTTCCTTTCTAAAAATATAAGATAAACAAAAAGCCTCTTTAAATAAGAGGCTTTTTGAATAAGTAGCAATTATTTATTAACAGCATCTTTAAGAGCTTTACCAGCTTTAAAAGCCGGAACTTTTGAAGCAGCAATTTTAATTGCCTCGCCTGTTCTCGGATTCTTGCCTGTTCTTGCTTCTCTTGCTCTTACCTCAAATGTGCCGAAACCAACAAGCTGAACTTTGCTGCCTTCAACAAGAGCGTCTGTAACTGCTGATATAACTGCATTAACAGCCTTTTCAGCATCCTTCTTTGACAGAGCAGCCTGCTCTGCTACAGCTACAATCAATTCTGATTTGTTCATAGTATGTGTCCTCCTATAAAAATACTTAAAGTTTGCCCAAAACTTTAATTAATATAGCATATTGTATATTAAATTTTTATAACTGTCAATAGTAAATTAAATTTTTTGGCATATTAGCTGACTTTTTTAGAGGTTTTTGTTTAATATTGCCCCATTTTATGCCGTTTTTAGGTGTATTTAAGGCAGTATTAGTCGGTGGGATATATACAGTATATATTATCTTTTGCCACAGTATGAATGTTAGTAAATATGCCGAAAATAAAGGCGATACAAATAATAACTATAATTATCCATCTCAAGGCGCATCTGCGCCATATTTACAGTTAGTTTTTACGCCCATTATATTAAATCAGAATTGTTATATCAATGGGCTGGGGGATATGGTGTAGACAAATAAAAATAATTCTGATATACTTTAATTAAAAGAAAAAAAGAAGGGCTGACAAAGAAGTGAAGAGAATTGTAATCGGGATACTGGCACACGTTGATTGCGGAAAGACTACATTATCCGAGGCAATGCTTTATGCAGCAGGCGAAATATCAAAGCGCGGCAGAGTGGACAAGAAGGACAGCTTTCTTGATAATAATGAGATAGAACGCGACCGCGGAATAACTATATTTTCAAAACAGGCGCAGATAAATTTTGAGGATACTGAAATTACGCTGTTAGATACGCCGGGACATGTGGATTTCGGTGCCGAGGCAGAGCGTACGCTGGGAGTACTTGATTATGCAATTTTAATTATCAGCGCAACCGATGGTGTACAGAGTCATACACAGACGCTCTGGCGGCTCTTGGAGCACTATAAAGTGCCTGTTTTTATTTTTATAAACAAGATGGATTTGCCCTCTTCATCAAGGCCTGAGCTTATGGGTGAGATAAAAAAGGAGCTATCGGAGGCTTGCGTTGATTATTCGGCCGAGTCATTTGCGGAGGAGGCGGCTTTTTGTTCAGAGGAGCTGTTTGATGAATATGAAGAAACCGGCAAAGTAAACTCCGGCAGCATAATAAATGCGGTTTTGTCAAGAAGAATGTTCATGTGCTTTTTTGGGTCAGCGCTTTTGGCGGAGGGGACAGAGGAATTTTTTTCAGCGATAAGAAAATATACAGTCCAAAGATGCACAGCAGACGAGTTCGGCGCGCGTGTTTTTAAGATAGCAGCAGACGAGCGCGCAAGACGGCTAACCTATATGAAGATAACCGGAGGCAGACTTAAGGTAAAAGAAGAGCTAAAAGGAGCGGATTGGGCAGAAAAGGCTGACGAGATACGTGTTTATTCCGGTGCAAAATATAAAAGTACGCAGGAGGTTTTTGCCGGGAGTGTGTGCGCGGTATTAGGGCTTTCAAAAACATATCCCGGAGAAGGTTTGGGTTTTGAGAGAGGAACAAAAGAGTCGGTTTTAGAGCCGGTATTTTCATATGAGGTACAACTTCCGGAAGGTGCAGATGTGCATGCGGCTCTGGCAATTTTTAGGCGAGTTGAGGAAGAGGATCCGCAGCTTAAGGTTTTCTGGAACGAGCTTAACCAGTGTATACAGGTGCGGCTTATGGGCGAGGTTCAGATGGAGGTGCTAAAACGCATACTCTATGACCGATACGGGCTTGAGGCGGATTTTAAGCGCGGCAGAGTAATTTACAAGGAAACGATTGAACGTACAGCAGAAGGGGTCGGGCACTATGAGCCGCTGAGGCATTATGCTGAGGTGCATTTACTGCTTGAGCCCGGGAAAAACGGTTCTGGCGTGGTATTTAAGACAAATTGCAGCGAAGATATACTGGAAAGACGGTGGCAGCGTCTGATACTCACACATCTTGCAGAAAAGACGCATATTGGTGTTCTGACAGGCTCTCCGATAACCGATATTAAAATAACATTGGTAAACGGAAGGGCACATAAAAAACATACCGAAGGCGGAGATTTTAGGCAGGCGACATATCGCGCGGTAAGAAACGGGCTTATGCACGCAAAAAGCGTTATTCTTGAACCGTGGTATGATTTCCGGCTTAGTGTGCCGGTTAATAACGCCGGCAGGGCAATGACAGATCTTGAACAGATGGGCGCTGATTTTGAGCCGCCTGCGGTGGAAGATGAGATATCGGTTATAACTGGCAGTGCGCCGGTTTGCGGCATAAGCGAATATCAGAAAAGTGTGACAGCGTATTCGGGCGGAAGGGGCAGGATTATGTGTTCTTTTTCGGGATACCGCCCTGCTAAAGACCAGGAGAAGATTATAGAAAGTATAGGTTATGATTGTGAGTCGGATGTGGAAAATACTGCCGATTCTGTTTTTTGCGCACATGGCAGCGGATTTATAGTTAAGTGGGACAAGGTCTATGATTATATGCATATTCCTCTTTATGAAAAGGAGCCGAAAGCTGAGGCAGTTACTCAAATGCCCAGGCAGGCTGCACGTCAGATAGCAGATGAAGAGGAACTTTTGCGTATATTTGAAAAGACTTATGGAAAGGTACAAATACGTAATCCGAAGCCTATGCGATCCTATTCCAAACCGTCATCTTCGTTTAAGGCAAAACCTCTGCCTCAAGGTCCTGAGTATCTTTTGATTGACGGATACAATATTATATTTGCATCTGATGAACTGAAAAAAGCAGCAGAGGAAAGCCTCGATGATGCAAGACGGCTGCTGACACAGCGTATATGCAACTATCAGGCAATGCGGGAAAATAATGTAATATTGGTATTTGACGCGTATAAGGTAAAGGGTGTGGAGCGCGAAACTGAGAAAATACACGGAATATCGGTAGTCTATACCAAGGAGGCGGAAACGGCAGACGCGTATATTGAAAAGGTGACAAAGCAGCTTACATCAAAGCATAGAGTGCGAGTTGCGACATCGGATAATCTTGAACAGATGATAATTTTCGGACATGGAGCAAAGCGTGTTACGGCAAATGAACTGATGGAGGAAGTGCGCGCAGCAGAAGAGGAAATACGTAACCTTATCCATAAGAATAATCTTGATAACGGCTGGAAAGAATAACAGTCAAACAAGGATAAGGAGGCGTGATATGCGCAAGTATATAATTTTTTGTTTGGCAATATTATGTATAGCGTGTTTGTGCTCATCGTGCAAAAAGCAGGAGAAGATAAATGCGGTTAAGGTCGAAAATACAGTACAATCTTACTGCGCTGTGAGTTAAAAAAATATTAATACCGCCGGAAAACCGTGCGGTATTTTTATCTTTACAAGTGACTGAATAAAGTATATAATACATATATATGATTAGAAATTTAGGAGGGAGAATATGTTTGGTGGTAAGAATAAAGCCGTTACATTCAGCTATGATGACGGTGTAACTCAGGATATACGGCTGATAGAGATATTTGATAAGTATAATCTTAAGGCGACATTTAATATAAATTCCGGGCTTTTAGGTCAGCCGGGAAGCCTTCTTCGTGAGGGCAAGACGGTAAACCATACAAAGGTGTCGCCGGGTGATGTCAGGGAAATATATAAAAACCATGAGGTGGCTGCACATACGCTTACGCATCCCTTGCTTACTGAACTTGATGAAAAGGAAATAATACACCAGGTAGAGGATGACAGGCTAAGACTTGAGGAATTAACAGGCAAGCCTGTTGTGGGTATGGCATATCCTGGAGGCGGAGTCAATTTCGACATGCGTGTGGCAGGGATTATCAAAGAGCATACCAATATTAAGTATGCGCGTACTACTGTTTCATCACACAGTTTTGATTTGCAGGAGGATTTGTATTGCTTTTTGCCGACTATTTATCATCATAGGGAATGGGACAGCATGTTTGAGACAGCAGAAAGATTTCTTAATTGTAAAGCTGATAAGCCGCAGCTTTTATATGTATGGGGTCACAGTTATGAGTTTGACATAAACGATTCCTGGCAGAAATTTGAGGAATTTTGCAAGATGATAAGCGGCAAAGAAGATATTTTTTATGCTACTAATGCCCAGGTCTTTGGATTGGGCAGGTAAAACATTTTATTTGTTAAAAAGGTGTATAGAATATTTCTATATAATAAACAAAAACATTAGTGTTGGATATGAGGATACGAAAAAACGTATACCTCATATTTTTTTATATTTCATATAGATTTTCGCAAAAACCAGTTACCTGTGTTGACAAAAAGAATAAGTATACGTTATACTATTTATTAGCGGTTTAAAAAATTGACAGTTAAATAAAAATTGCAGGTTGATAAAATAGAGAGTAAAATATATAATTTTATATTATAGTATGTCGAGGTGTTTATTTTATGCTGAATTATATAGCTAAGGGAAAAGAGAATACAAAAACAGGTCACAAGGAAATAATACTGCAGATAGCATCGCGATATATGAGGGATAATCCCCAAAAGCCATATATTTATAGACCCTATAATGTAAACGGCTTTAAAACCGACAAAGACGGCAGATACATTATTGACTTTAACGAAAAGTATGGCGCAAAAGCACGTGAGAATGATTATGGGTATGCAATTTCTAAACTGTACGCTGACAGGGAAAAGACAGTCAATATTTCTATATCTCTTAAAGGTCCTGCCTGGATTTATCTAAACGGAAAGCTTGTTGCGCAGACACATAGCTGGGATGAAGCTTTTGACAGAAACCGCGGTGTTAATCTCGAACTTAAAAAAGGCGAGAACATATTATTTGTAAAGTGCCGTAAAAACCCGTTAGGCTTTGGATGTATAATCGGTACGGATAACCATAAAAACAATATGTATTGTTTTTATTCGGCAGCTGATGGCAGCGAGGATATGATAGGCTGGAATTACAGCGATATATATGAAAGTGATGTTTTGAGTGCTGGAGATGACTTTAAAAATATAGGGTGGTACCCCAGACAAGAAGAGTATGTATTTAAAAACAGGGCGGTTACATATGCTATAACTGGAATTTTGTGCGATAAAGAGTCGGAAGTGCAGATTGATTTTAAGACCGGGAATAAATATGATTTGTATATTGACGGCGAAATAATAAAAGCAGATAAATTGAAATTATCTTGCGGCTTGCATAATGTTGCAGCTAAAATATATAATACCTCGGAAAATACAAAATTCAGATGTGAATTTATTGGCGCAAAACAATGTCTGCCGGAAAATATTCTTGGTGTAAAAAGCAAGTGGCTTTATCTTGAAACGGATGATGAACGCGCTCAAAACGGTTTTGACGGATGTATTGTATATGACGAAGACGCATATTATATTACAGCAAAAGACACGTATTTACGTCCTGCACTTGAAGCGGATTTGTTTGGAAAAAGCACCTATCCGCTTGGAGTTGTTTTATATGGGATTTTACTTGCAGGCAGAGCGGTCGGCAGCCAGGAAATGATAGATTATGCGCACTCACATCTTTTAAATACAAGCAAAATTCACGACTATGCGATGTGGGATACCGCCCGTTACGGTTACGCGTTTGTAAATAATAATATGCTTAATATGGATGCTTTAGATGATTGCGGGTCGTATG
>CALXUL010000058.1 GCA_944391635.1 uncultured Clostridia bacterium
TTGACGCTGTACGCAAGGCGATAATAGAATTGGAAAACGAGGGATATATAACCCGAACCAGACAACGTGATGAGGAGGGAAAACTGAGAGGCACGGAATACATAATAAGGGAGCAGCCTATATCGCAAAAACCAATGTTGGGAAAACCAACATTGGAAAATCCAACATTGGATAAACCTACGTTGGAAAATCCAACGCAATTAAATAATAATAAGAAAATTATTATTGGAAAAATGAAAGTTATGATGCATTCTATTTTAAGCCTTCAAAAGTACATTCAAGATTAAGGAGCACTTCTTTACCTGAACTGACAATATATTATTATTTATCGCAATTATTTGAAAATGTAAAATCCAGATATGTTTTTAATGCAGGCAACAAAAAATATGAAGCCGACATATATATACCCTGTATCAAATTAGTAATATAATATGATGGTAACGACTTTTATCTCAGCCATTATCTGCACCCAAAAGCCTTTCGACTTTGGCAATATCAGTCCAACCGTTTTTTCCAGAGCGCTCGCCCAATAAGCTTTATTACAGAATAATATTTGCTTTAAGCGCGTGAGAAAATCACAAAAACAGAAGCACGATTTTCTATTTACCAAAATTAGAAAATAATTGATTTTGGTAAATAGATTGGGTATAATAGCTTTAGAGGTGGTTGCTTTGAAGCTTATAAACCGTGCTTACTATTTGAATAAAATGATAAATGTTATCGGAACTCCGGACATAAAGGTAATAACAGGCGTTCGCCGCAGCGGAAAGTCGAAGCTCTTAGAAGCGTTTATGGGTTATGTAAAAAATAATATTGCAGACAGCAATGTTATTCATATCAATTACAATCTTCCCGAATATGATAATCTGCTTGATTCTCGCTCGCTTTACGATTATATTAATTCGCATTACATTGAAGCTAAGGAAAACTTTGTTTTTATAGACGAGGTGCAGATGTGCGAAGGCTTTGAAAGAGCGATTAACGGTCTGCACGCGTCTGAAAAATACGATATTTATATCACGGGGTCAAACGCTTTCCTGCTAAGCTCAGACCTTGCAACGCTGTTTACGGGACGAACCTTTGAAATTAAGGTCTTTCCGTTTTCTTTCGGGGAGTATATGCAGTATTTTGAATATTCGGACAAATATTCCGCATTTGATAAATATATGCTTGAGGGCGGTATGGCAGGCTCGTATCTTTATAAGGATACCGAAGCCAAATACGATTATATTGCCGATGTTTTTAATACCCTTATCGTCAGGGATATTCGCCGCAAATATAAAATCCGCAATACTCAGCTTATGGATCACATAGTTGACTTTTTAATGGATAATATATCAAATCTTTCCTCGTCCACTAATATCACAAAAGCCTTAAGCGGCGCAAACGAAAAAGTAAACCATAATACGGTCGGCTCATATATGCAGTATCTTTGCAACGCATTTGCGTTTTATAAGGTTCGCAGATACGATATAAATGGCAAAAAATATCTATCAAGCAATGACAAGTATTATTTAAGCGACCACACCTTCCGTTATGCTAAGCTCGGAACAAAAAATATGGATTACGGAAGAGTGCTTGAAAATATTGTTGCAGTTGAGCTTTTGCGCAGGGGTTATGAAGTATATGTCGGGGTACTGTATAAAAAGGAAATTGATTTTGTTGCCGTTAAGCGTAACGAGAAGATATACATTCAGGTTTCCGACAATATAAGCGATGAAAAAACCTTTGAACGCGAGGTGTCTCCGCTTTTAAAAATTGCCGACGCATACCCCAAAATTCTTATTGCCCGAACTCGCCACGATGAGTACCAGTACGAGGGTGTAAAAATTGTTGATATTGCGGATTGGTTATTGAAGAATAAAGCGAATAAATTATGCTGACATATAGCGAATTATTAAAGCAAAATAAAATTCTTACCGAAGAAAACAACCATTTAAAAAAAGAGATTTCCGAGCTTAAAGCTAAATTAAGGATTGAAACTCTTCCAAAGAAGAACACACAACGGTTACAAAGCGCCGCTGTCACTATGCAAAGTAGTGCGAAAGATAAAATTGCTTTGTTTCGGTCGCTATTTTTCGGCAGGGAAGATGTCTTTGCCCGTCGATGGTACAGTAAAACTACAGGCAAAAGCGGTTATCAGCCTGTTTGCGCAAATGAATGGGCTGAAGGCTTATGCGATAAGAAAAAGTATAAATGCTCCGCCTGTCCGAATCGCAAGCTTTTACCGCTTGAAGACCGCGATATTTTCGCCCACCTTGCAGGAAAAGACGATTATTGCAGAGATGTTATCGGAATTTATTCGATGCTCCCTGATGAAACCTGCCGATTTTTGTGTATTGATTTTGATGAAGAGAATTTTAGAGATGACGTAAAGGCTTTTCTTATGGTGTGCGAAAAAAACGGTATTCCTGCCGCAACAGAAATATCACGCTCAGGTAACGGGGCTCATATCTGGATTTTCTTTGAAAACGCCACCAAAGCAAGGACGGCGCGCAGCTTAGGCACAGCGTTACTTACAAGCGCTATGGAGTTAAACAGTAGGCTTTCATTCCGTTCCTATGACCGAATGTTCCCAAATCAGGACACTATGCCTGACGGAGGCTTCGGAAATTTGGTTGCTTTACCCTTGCAGGGAAAAGCAAGAAAAAACGGCAATTCTCTGTTTGTTGATAATGATTTTCTTCCGTTCTCGGATCAATGGGCATATCTTTCTCTTGTAAAAAAAATGTCACCGGAGCAAACCGAGGATTGTTTACATAGGCTATGCAAAAACGGGGAGCTTGGAAATCTTGTCAGCGATTCTGAAGAAAAGCCGTGGGAGCGGACAAGGCATACTGCACTTTTAAAATCGGATTTTCCCGACAAATTGGAAATTACAAAAGCCAATATGCTCTACATTCCGACAAATGGATTGTCGGCATCAGCGCTTAATAAAATCAAGCGGTTGGCGGCGTTTAAAAATCCCGATTTCTACCGAGCACAGGCAATGCGAATGCCGATTTACAATAAACCGAGAGTTATTTGCACAGCCGATATTACCGAAGGTTATATCGGTCTTCCCCGCGGTTGTGAAGCTGCACTGTATGAATTGCTTAAGCAATCAAACACAAATTTTTCCATTTACGACAAAACCAACTTCGGGAGAGAGATCCCTGTGGCGTTCTGTGGTGAACTGCGGGAAGAGCAAAATATGGCGGCCGAAGCAATGCTGCAATATGATATCGGTGTTTTATCAGCTACTACCGCGTTCGGTAAAACCGTCGTTGCGTCGTATTTAATTGGACAAAGAAAAACTAATACACTTATTTTGGTGCATACTCAAAGCTTGATGACGCAATGGAAAAGCTCTTTGGAGAAATTTTTAAATATCGACATTGAGCCGCTTTTAACAAAGCGTGGGTTGGTCAAGAAAAATTGGTCGCCGATAGGCATTCTGGGCGCTGGGAAAAATAACCTGAATGGAAATGTTGACATTGCAGTTATGCAATCGCTCGTATACGGTGACGAGGTAAAAGAATATGTAAGAGATTACGGAATGATTATTGTTGATGAGTGTCACCACATATCGGCAGTGAATTTTGAAAAAATATTGAAATTCGCAACCGCAAAATATGTTTACGGACTTACCGCAACTCCAACAAGACAGGACGGACATCACCCGATTATTTTTATGCAATGCGGACCGATACGCTATAAAGTGGACGCAAAAGCACAGGCAGAAAAGCGAAGTTTTGAGCATTACCTTATTCCGAGATTTACCACTTTCCATTCATCTGCCGAAAAAAAGAATATTAACGAGCTTTATAGCGAACTTTCGGAAAATGAGAACCGAAATATGCTTATTATAAACGATGTTATTAAGGCTCTAAAGCATAACCGTTGCCCGATAATACTGACCGAGCGGCGTGAGCATGTAGAGCTTCTTTCGGCACTGTTGTCAAAACACTGTAAAAATATTATTACGCTGTTTGGGGCTGCTTCTCAAAAAATCCGAAAGGAAACAATGGAGCAGCTGTTAAGCATACCGCAGACCGAGCCGTTACTGATTATTGCAACAGGCAAATATGTGGGAGAGGGATTTGATTATCCGAGGCTTGATACTCTGTTTTTGGCTCTTCCGATTTCCTGGAAAGGCAAAGTGGCTCAATATGCAGGTCGTCTGCACCGTAATTTTGAAGGTAAAACTGATGTGCGCATTTATGATTATGCAGATATTCATGTTCCCACGCTTGAAAAAATGTATCAGAAACGCTTAAAAGGATATGCATCCATAGGCTATAAAACTTTGTCCGACGCAGATCTTAACCTCACGCCCGATTTAATTTATGACGGAAAAAGCTTTTATCCTGTATACTGCAACGATTTGCTTGCAGCATCCGAATCCGTTCAGATTGTCAGTCCTTTCCTACGCAAATCCCGCATAAAACAAATAATGAATGTTTTTTCAAAGGTTGTTGAAAACGGAGCAGCTTTTACTGTTATAACCAGACCTGCCGAAGATTTTAAAGCACAGGACAAAAATGCCGTAAAAGAGAATTCAGAGCTTCTTGAGAAATTCGGAATAAAAGTAATATTCAAGTCAAAATTTCATCAGAAATTTACGGTGATAGACAGTAAAATCGTTTGGTACGGAAGCGTAAATTTTCTTTCGTTCGGCAGCTCAGACGAAAGCGTTATGAGATTCATCAGCTCTGATGTTGCAGGACAGTTAATAGATACTGTAATGTAAGTCTTTATAAATTTGATGGGAGCTTCTTGTTTTTATTCGTGATATCGTTCTGCCTTTCGCATAATTGCATGGTAAATTGTTTTCAATATCTGTCTGGTTTTGAAACTGATATTAGGATAATAAATGAAGGGGTTAAAATGAGTTCAAAATTTATCTTGTATTGCGAATCAACAGTGGATCTTCCATTATCAAGTATAGCAATACCCACCGAAAAAGGTCAGCTTATTTCTCTGCCTTAATATCGGTGGGTGTTGTGATATGTTGTTGTCAAAGGCAGGATATCATGCGCCTGCCGAACAAAACGAAAGATTAACTAAAGGGCTAAAAGTATCAAATGATATACTTGAAATGCTAAGCGATTTATGCCAATTAATAATTAAAAAATACCCTAATTATTACTTAATAGATAGCTATAAAAAAATAGTAATAGAGCTTGATAAATATTTAAAAAGTAATAATAGCGACATTAAAAAACACACACAAGATGAATTAGAAAAGACAATTATATAAGTTGCTTCTTAGTAGCTATTCCCCCGAGCAGTACGACGAGGATTTCCGCATAGGCGACAGGGTCATCATTGCCGTGACAAAGTACAGCTATACCAAAAAGTTGGTTTACGGCAAAATCCTTGCGAAGTGGTAATACACTCAAGATACAGATATTCAAAGCGTTCATAGCTAAAAGCGGCATTATTCTGCTTTGGAAACTCTGTTCCTACGGAATTACAGTTCTTCTGCCTTAAAGGTTGTATACCCCTCATAGTAATAGCTGTGGTCAATACCTTTCATATAGACTTCACGGCTGTTCACTTCATCCGTTAAGGCATTTTTCAGAAGATGTTTGATTTCAATATCCTTAATCGGGCTGCGTTCCATTGCGAGCAAATAATCTTCCTTATCGACCTTGCTCCAATCAACTACTTTCCCTATTTCGTTTTTCAAAATATGGTCAAGCCAAATGCGGGTACTGCGTCCGTTGCCTTCGCGGAAGGGATGGGCAATATTCATTTCAACATACTTTTCTATGATCTCGTCGAATGTGGACTGCGGCATTTTATCGATATTATTGAGCGCCGATTCGAGATACATTACCGGTGCGAAACGAAAGTTGCCTTTTGAAAGGTTTACCGACCGAATCTGCCCGGCAAAGTCGTAAATTTCCTCAAATAGATACTTGTGGATAGCTTGCAGAGAGGAGAATTTTCCGGGTTCCAGCTTGTCCAGAATTCCGTTTTCAAAAAGTTCTATCGCTTTTTTCTTACTTATACGCTCCTCCTCACGGGCAAGGTCGGCGGAGCTTGTCAGACCTAATTTATTATCAAGTGCCATACAGTACCCTCCGTTTATATATTATCATCATCCAACAGACCGTATGTTCGGTAATAGGACAGCACGGTCCGGTATTGCAGACGGTTCACAAAAAGCTGGCGGTAGGTAACGGTTTTTTCCTTGCCTTCCGTCTTAAGTTTATTCATCTGTTCAACCGTCGAATTATACTGTGAAAGAATAGCTTTTAACATCTTTTCAAATGCTTCCAATCTTTGTTCATCCATTTTTTGCGCTCACTTTCAGCAGAATACAATATAATTATACTATAGATACTCCGAAAATTCAATTATGTCAGCAGATTTATGGAGATAGAATCGCAGGAGAGAATAGAATACAAATAAACGGTAATATCAGTTGACAAAGCTTAAAAAAGCGGATATAATATTTTTGTAATATGGTTTGAGAATGATGCCAAATTTGACATCGGTCAAGTAACGGCATTGGTTTGAGTAACAGGGGGGCTGTAAAAAAACAGTTTGAATATTTAAGATTACAAACTTATCCAAAAAGGATAGGAATGTAGTCTTTTTTGCGGTATAATTGTGTTATGACCAAACAACACAATCCGCAAGAATATAATACAACATATCAATTAAAATTACCAGTAGAAATTTCAAC
>CALXUL010000059.1 GCA_944391635.1 uncultured Clostridia bacterium
AGGCGTTGACTGCGCTATACTTATGAACCCGCAAGTTTGGGTTGCCTCCGGGCATGTCGGCGGATTCTCTGACCCTCTTATGGATTGTAAAGAATGCAAAGCCCGTCACCGCGCAGATAAACTAATCGAGGACTATGCTTTCTCCCAGGGTGAGCAGCTTACAGTAGACGGATGGTCAAATGAAAAAATGGTTGAATACATCAACTCACATAATATTCCCTGCCCTGAATGCGGTAAACATAATTTTACCGACATCAGGCAATTTAACCTTATGTTTAAAACTTTCCAAGGCGTAACCGAAGATTCTTCTTCAACGGTTTATCTGCGTCCCGAAACCGCTCAGGGCATATTTGTCAACTTTAAAAACGTGCAGCGCACCTCACGCCGCAAGTTGCCTTTTGGTATCGGTCAGATAGGAAAATCTTTCAGAAACGAAATCACACCCGGAAACTTCACTTTCCGTACCCGTGAGTTTGAGCAGATGGAACTGGAATTTTTCTGTGAGCCGGGCAAAGATATGGAATGGTTCTATTATTGGAAAGATTTTTGTATGAACTGGCTTTTGTCGCTTGGTATTAAGAGTGAAAATGTACGGTTCCGTGACCATTCGCCCGAAGAGCTTTCACACTACTCAAACGCTACAACAGATATAGAATTTGTGTTCCCGTTTGGCTGGGGCGAGCTTTGGGGAATAGCTGACCGCACCGACTTTGACCTTAAACAGCATCAGGAACATTCAGGTGAAAATATGGAATACATTGACCCTGTTACAAATGAAAGATATATCCCGTATTGTATCGAACCGTCACTCGGCGCGGACCGTGTAGCGCTGGCATTCCTTGTAGAAGCTTACGATGAAGAAACTGTCGGCGAAAACGATACAAGAGTTGTTATGCATCTGCATCCTGCGCTTGCACCTGTAAAAGCTGCTGTTTTGCCGCTTTCCAAAAAACTTTCCGAGGGTGCAAAGAAGGTATATGATATGCTTTGCGAAAAATATAATGTTGAATATGACGAATCCGGGTCAATCGGTAAACGTTACCGCCGTCAGGACGAAATTGGAACGCCGGTTTGCATCACATACGATTTCGATTCGGAAAATGATGAAAGCGTAACAGTACGTGACCGTGACACAATGGAACAGGTACGAATCAAAATTACCGAACTTGATTCGTATATTGCCGAAAAGCTTGCATTTTAAAAAATAATACTAAATCTTAAATTCAGGACATATATTTAAAATATATGTCCTTTATTTTTATGGGCAAATACAACGAAAAAGGAGTCTTTAATTATGCCGGTCGAAAGAATAACAAGAGTACACGAAGTAAAAGATGAGCAGTGCCTTACGCTCAATAACCGTAAAAATTTAAGTATAACAGGGGCAAATGATGTGCTTGCCTTTTCAGACAGTACAATAGAGCTTGATACAAATATGGGGGTTTTAGTTATAAAGGGCGACGGGCTTAGGATTGTGAGTGTGTCAACCGAGTCAAATACAGGGGAAGTATCGGGCAGAATAACATCTCTTGAGTATAAAAAGCCGCGCGAAAAAACAGGCCTGCTCCAGAGCCTGTTTAAGTAATATGTTTACATCGCTGACGGCTGAGGCAACGGGATTTCTGGTAATGTGCGCTGCAGGATGTGTATGCGGCGCACTGTACCATTTTTTTACCGCACTTAAAAACCAACTTCCAAGTTACCTGTTTTTTAAATTTTTCTGCGATATACTTTTCACCTCTGCCACCGCCTTTGTATTATATTTTTGCCTGATGCACTATAACTATGCCGAACTGCGTATATTCCTGGGGGCAGGTGCCGGTTTGGGTGCTGTTTTATACTTTTTTACCGTCGGAAGGCTTTTTTCGGCTTTTTTTTCGTATTTTTGGAAATATTTTTTAAAAATTATGATTTTTATTTTCAAAATACTATTGACACCAGTACATTTTTTGCATAAAATTATAATGATACCATTGTATATGGCAGGAAAAATATTCAATAGATTAAAGATGGGGATATACACCCGTCTCAGGAGAAAGATTCATGATAAAAGAATCCTCACAAAACAAAAACATCAAGTCAACAAAAACTCCGGCAGTAAAAAAGAACTTCTTCCGCAGCATGTTCGGATTAGGGATACTGTGCGCGGCAGTATCGGTAATAATGATAGCTCGCGGCATAGCGGTCCAGCCGGACATAACGGCAAACAAAAATCTGATAGCTGACCTTAACGCGCAGATTGAACAAGAAAAAGCGCGTCAGGCTGAAGTGGATCAGATGCGTGAAAATACCGATACTGACGAGTATATCGAAAAGATTGCCCGCGAACGTCTGGGAATGATAAAAAATGACGAGATACTGTTTATAGATGTGTCGGAAAAGTAAGAGTCGCTAAGGAGGAAGAGTCGGTAAATGTCACTTGAGGTAGGAAGCATCGTTGATGGAAAAGTATCAAAAATTATGCCGTTCGGGGCGTTCATATCCCTCCCCGACAGGAAGTCCGGTCTGGTACATATTTCCGAGGTTGCACGTGATTATGTAGAAAATATTTCAGATCATCTCAGCGAAGGTGATGATGTAAAGGTAAAGGTTATTAAAATAGATGATGCCGGAAAAATCAGCCTTTCCATAAAGCAGGCGCTTGAGCCGAAAAAACGCGCAGAAAAGAAGACTCAGCCCGCAGCACCTAAAGGTCCTATCCGCCCTGCGGATATTGACTGGAGCGCTGATAGCAGAGCTGATATGTCATTTGAGGATAAGCTTAGCAGATTTAAGCAGGATGCTGATGAAAAAATGCAGGCTTTAAGACGTTCTAATGATTCAAAACGTTCCGGAGGCTATCGCCGCGGCGGTGGATCATATTAAATTTGCCCTTAAACCGAATATGTTATATTCCGTACATAGTGGTTTATGTATTGGGTGTGGTTTGTGCGGTTTATTATTTTTAAAATTGTTTATACACGGCTGTGAAACTTTTTAGTCACGCGCCGTATTAATCGTTCAGCTTTCCGCTTATCGGCGCAAAAAAGTGGGGATATGAACGATTTTTTTAAATTGAAATCACAAATTCTGGCTCGGAAAGGAAAGAACTTCTTTTTGGAGTTTTGACAGACAAAATTACGCACAAATCCAGGCTCGGAAGAGAAAGGAGTTTGTATAATGGATAAAAATAACTATACCCTATTAACTGATTTTTACGAATTTACAATGGCAAACGGCTTTTTTAACGAGGGATACCGTAATAAAACAGCATATTTTGATATGTTCTTCCGCAAGATACCTGATGGCGGAGGCTTTGCCATTATGGCAGGCGTTGAGCAGCTTATTGACTATCTTAAAAATCTGTCCTTTTCAGAACAGGATATTGAATATTTAAGGGGGAAAGGAATCTTTTCAGATGACTATCTTGAATACCTCAAAAATTTCAAATTTGAATGTGATGTATGGGCAATTCCGGAAGGTACCCCAATATTTCCTCACGAACCGATAGTAGTAGTACGCGGACCGGTTGTACAAGCTCAGTTTATTGAAACAATGATTCTTCTTACAATAAATCACCAGAGTCTTATTGCCACAAAGACAAACCGTATTGTCCGCGCTGCACAGGGCAGACCGGTAATGGAATTTGGCTCACGCCGCGCACAAGGCTACAACGCAGCTATACTTGGTGCAAGAGCCGCATATATCGGCGGCTGTATCGGAACCGCCTGCGCGCTTGCCGACCGCGACTTTGGCGTACCTGCACTTGGCACTATGGCGCATAGCTGGGTTCAGCTGTTTGAAAACGAATATGAAGCATTTAAAGCCTATGCGAAAGCTTATCCTGACGGCTGTACGCTTTTAGTTGACACATATAATGTATTAAAATCAGGTATTCCTAATGCAATTAAAGTCTTTGATGAGGTTTTGAAACCTCTTGGCAAACGCCCTAAAGGCGTAAGAATAGATTCGGGAGATATTACCTATCTTTCAAAGCGCTGCAGAAAAATGCTGGATGAGGCAGGCTATCCTGACTGCGGCATTGTAGCTTCCAACTCGCTCGATGAATATATCATACGCGATATGATTGTACAGGGAGCAAAAATAGATTCTTTCGGCGTCGGAGAAAGGCTTGTAACTTCCAAATCCGAACCAGTATTCGGCGGCGTTTATAAGCTTGTGGGAGTGGAAGATTCTGACGGAACTATTATACCTAAAATAAAAGTTTCAGAAAACGTAGAAAAAATAACAACACCGGGATTTAAACAGGTCTACCGGCTTTATTCGCGCGAAAGCTCTTCTGCGATAGCGGATGTTATCACTCTTCACGACGAAACCATTAACTCGGACGAGCCGTACGAAATTTTTGACCCGGAACACACTTGGAAAAGAAAGACCATAACCGATTTCTACGCACGTCCTCTACTTAAGCAAATTTTTAAACGCGGTGAATGTGTATATACCAACCCGAAACTCGATGTTTTGAGAGAATACTGCAAAATGGAAATTGACGGTCTTTGGGATGAAGTAAAGCGTTTCGAAAATCCGCACAAATACTATGTCGATCTATCCGAATCGCTTTGGAAAATGAAATATGGACTTTTGGAGAAATTTC
>CALXUL010000060.1 GCA_944391635.1 uncultured Clostridia bacterium
CCATAACAGCTAAATGTTTTGTGTCATCACCGTCAATTTCTTTAGCAAGAAGAATCATTCCAGCGCAGGTACCCCAAACTGCAAGCCCGTTTTCTATCTTTCTGCGAAGAGGTTCAATCAGGTTATAATCACGCAGCAGCCTACCAATTGCAGTACTCTCTCCTCCCGGAATAATCAGCCCATCGATACCGTAAAATTCTTTTTCGTATTTAACCTCGCACGGCATTGCCCCAGCCTCGCGTATCATATTCATATGCTCGCTTACCGCACCCTGCAATGCAAGTACACCTATTTTTTTCATGATTGTCCAAATCCTTTCCCGATAAAAACCGCCGTCCCGGTTTGGAACGGCGGTCTGTTATCTACCTTATATCAAAGAGACTATCTTACCAACCTCTGCCTGCCATTAAATCCTTTTCATCAATTTGGCGAATATCTAATGAATCCATTGCCGCACCAAGATCTTCCGAAACCTCAGCCAAAATTTTAGGATCGTTATAATATGTTGTAGCTTTAACTATTGCTTCTGCACGTTTCTTTGGATTAGATGACTTAAATATACCACTGCCAACAAAAATACCATCACAACCCATCTGCATCATTAATGCAGCATCAGCAGGAGTAGCAATACCGCCAGCAGCAAAGTTTATTACAGGAAGCTTTCCATTTTCATGCACATATTTTACCAAATCAAACGGAGCGCCAAACTCTTTTGCAATAGTCATTAGCTCTTCCGGGCTTGCCGATTGAACTCTTCTCATATCAGTAAGCATTGTGCGCATATGACGAACAGCTTCAACAACATTTCCTGTTCCAGCCTCACCCTTTGTTCTTATCATTGATGCGCCTTCGCCAATACGTCTTAATGCTTCGCCTAAATTTCTCGCTCCGCAAACAAACGGAACCTTAAACTTTGTCTTATCAACATGGTATTCTTCATCAGCAGGAGTCAAAACTTCACTCTCATCAATATAATCAATTGAAAGACTTTCGAGAATCTGCGCCTCAACAAAATGACCTATACGAACCTTTGCCATAACAGGGATAGAAACAGCACTCTGAATTTCCTTTATCATTTTCGGGTCTGACATTCTTGCAACGCCACCCTGCTTTCTTATATCAGACGGAACACGCTCAAGTGCCATTACAGCCACTGCGCCTGCTGCCTGTGCAATTTCAGCCTCTTTTGCATTTACTACATCCATTATTACTCCGCCCTTAAGCATCTGGGCAAGATTTTTGTTTAATTCATACCTATTATCCATTTATAATACACCTCTTATTCAATTTAGTGAATATTTTATTACATAACACGCCCGTTGTCAAGCTAATTATATAACTCAAAAAAATTTTTGTACAAAAATAATATAAATACACTAATACTGTCTTTTTTTATATTGCAAAAGTAAGTTGCTTAATATATAATAACTTTTGGGAGAACTATAAAAAGCAAAGAGAGGTAATACAAATGATTAGTGCAAAAGTTTCTTCATCAAATAAAAAGAGGTCTGTAAGCCGCTATATTTACGGGCATTTTGCTGAACATCTCGGAAGATGTATATATGAGGGGCTGTATGTCGGCGAGGATTCGCCAATACCAAACGTAAACGGGATTAGGTGTGATGTTGTTGATGCTCTGCGTGAAATAAAAATCCCGGTTCTGCGTTGGCCCGGCGGATGCTTTGCTGATGACTATCATTGGCGCGACGGCATAGGCGATAAATCTAAACGGCCATACATGGTAAATACAAATTGGGGCTTTGTTTCGGAAAATAATCACTTTGGCACTCACGAATTCTTTGAACTTGTAAAGCAGCTTGATACAGAAGCATACATATGCGGCAATGTAGGAAGCGGCACAGTACAGGAAATGCGCGACTGGGTGGAATATATGACCTTTGGCGGTAAATCACCACTGTCAGATGAACGAGCAAAAAACGGCAGTCTCGAACCTTTTAAACTTAAATTTTTCGGTGTCGGCAATGAAAGCTGGGGCTGCGGCGGAAACATGCGTCCTGAATACTATGCAGATCTTTACCGCAGATACCAGACGTTTATCAGAAACAATGCAGATGAACCAATATATAAAATTGCTTGCGGCGCAAATGCCGGTGACTATAACTGGACACGTGTGCTAATGCGCGAAGCAGGTAATATGATGGACGGAATTTCTCTACACTACTATACTCTGCCCGGAGATTGGCAAAATAAAGGCGATGCAGTTAACTTTGATGAGATGGAATGGGACAAGACCATTTCAAAAGCATTAGTAATGGATGAACTGATTTCAGGTCATGAAAAAATAATGGATGAATATGACCCTGAAAAACGCGTTGGACTTATTGTTGACGAGTGGGGTACATGGTTTGACGTAATGCAAGGTACAAACCCCGGGTTCCTTTACCAACAAAATACAATGCGCGACGCGGTAGTTGCTGTTTTAACACTTCATATTTTTCATAAGCATTGCGAAAGAGTAAAAATGGCTAACCTCGCCCAACTTGTAAATGTCCTTCAGGCACCGATTCTCACCGAAGGAGAAAAAATGGTAAAAACACCAACATATTATGTGCTTAAAATGCTTAAAGAACATCAGGACGCAGAACTTCTTGATGTAAATTGCAGCATACCATATGAAAATAATATTCCTAAAATCAGCATTTCAGCAACAAAGAAAAATAATGAAATTCTTGTTTCTATGTGCAATACACGTTTAGATAACAGTCTTACTGTTTCGGTAAATATTGATGGCATTTCAGGAAAGGACATAGAAGCGACTCTTCTTTCAAGCACCGATGTGCATGCTTTTAACTCCTTCGATGAGCCACAAAAAGTAATCCCGCGCCCTGCTGAAGCAAAACTATCCGATGATACTATCACCGCCCAACTCCCCCCCGCTTCTGTCTTAACGGTAAAAATAAAATGAACACAAATAAATGCAGAAAATGTAGGGCGGAAAAAGCCCTTTCAAATGAGCAGATAATTGAAATGGTCAAACAAGTAACCGCTATGAAGGGCGTCAAGCTTGCTGAACAATCCGAGTATGAAAGAAGAATTGAAATTTGCCGGCTTTGTGAGTATTTTTTTGCAGGTTCAACTTGCAAGCTATGTGGTTGTGTGATGCAGGTACGCGCAAGGCTTTCTGACGGAAAATGTCCTTTTCCAGGAAAAAGCAAATGGGCAAAAAAATAAGCTGAGGATTTAATCCCCAGCTTATTTTTTTAAAAGTCAACTTTTTTTCCATAGTATACGCATTCAAGCAGTTTCTTCATATCTTCAACAGTAACCTGTCTGGGATTTGAACCTGTACAAGCATCTGCAACCGCATTTTTTGCGATGTCATCAACTTTCTGCTTAAACTCATCTTCATTTATGCCAAACTCAATAAGATTTGCAGGTATAGATAACTTACGGTTATATTCATTGATCTTATCACAGAGCTTTTGAACAAGTTCGTTATCATCTGCGCCGTCAAGCCCAATACTGCGAGCTATATCTGCATAACGCGAAGCGGCGCATTTTGCATTGTAAGCTATAACATACGGCAGATAGATTGCATTTGCGCAGCCATGAGGAATATGTCCCGTCGAGAATGCAGCGCCGGTTTTATGAGCCATTGAATGTACGATTCCTAAAAGTGCGTTTGAAAAAGCCATTCCTGCAAGGCACTGTGCATAATGCATTTGTTCACGTGCATTTTCATCACCATTATACGATTCAGGCAAATAATCAATTATCATATTAATTGCTTTGAGCGCAAGCGGATCGGTAAACGGAGAATGTGCAGTAGAAACGTATGCTTCAATTGCATGTGTCAATGCATCCATACCTGTGTGTGCAGTAAGCTTTTGCGGCATTGTCTGTGCAAGATCCGGATCTACAATTGCAATATCAGGCGTAATGTTAAAGTCTGCAAGCGGATATTTAATACCGCTCTTATAATCTGTAATTACCGAAAATGCTGTAACTTCTGTTGCAGTACCTGACGTTGACGGAATAGCAAGGAATTTAGCTTTCTGTCTTAATGTCGGGAACGAGAACGGAGTAATTAAATCCTCAAACTTTGCATCCGGATATTCATAAAATACCCACATTGCTTTAGCAGCATCTATCGGCGAGCCTCCGCCCATAGCAACTATCCAATCAGGCTCAAACTCACGCATTACGGCTGCGCCGTTCATAACAGTTTCAACCGAAGGATCCGGCTCAACATTCTCAATCAGCTTTGTTTCAATTCCGGCTTGCTTTAAATAATCACATACCTTATCTAAAAAACCAAACCGTTTCATTGAACCGCCGCCAATTACAACTACTGCCTTTTTTCCTTTTAAATTTTTGAGTTCTTCGAGAGCTCCTTTGCCGTAGAAAATATCTCTCGGAAGTGTAAATCTTGACATAAAAAACCCTCCTAAAATATATTTAAAAGCATAAAACTGCTTTTATTACTTATACCACCATCTACTAAAATGAAATTATTTCTTATAAGAGAAAATAACTATTCCAGCAATCATTGTTGCCAAACCCAATATTTTTCTAATACCAAAAACCGCTTTTTCGCTCCCGAAAAGCCCAAATGCATCAATCAATGCAGCAGCAGCTAACTGTGAAACTAAAATAATGCT
>CALXUL010000061.1 GCA_944391635.1 uncultured Clostridia bacterium
AAATAGGACACTTGTGCCGGTAAGGTTCATAGCAGAAAGTTGCGGGCTTACAGTAGACTGGGATGAAGATACTAAAACGGTGAGTATAAGTTAAAGGAGTGGTGGATTTGAAAGTGTTAATTATTGATGATTCTGTTGATTTAAATAGCGCAATAAAGAAAAATCTTGTGAGTAATAACAACTGATTTGGGGTCATTGTTTGAACTTGAATACGATGTGATTATGGATTCAAAAGAGAATGAGCAAGTGTTTATAAATGAGCTTAGATGCAGAAACGGTAATCTTAATATTATCCTTGCGCTTGCCCCTAAAATAATAAAATAATTTTATTAAATTTACTTTTTGGATAATATGTGTTACAATTTAAATATAAGAGGCAGGAAGGGGTATATTTATGAGACTTTTGGTAGTTGAAGACGAAAAGGACTTAAATCGCGTCATAACAAAACGTCTGGAAAAAGAAGGCTATTCCGTTGACAGTTGCTTTAATGGTGAAAGCGCACTTGAATATATTGATGCTGGTGAATTTGACGCGATAATTCTTGACATCATGATGCCAAAAGTAAACGGACTTGAGGTTGTAAAGGCAATACGCTCAAAACGTATAGAAACGCCTGTCTTATTTTTAACGGCAAAAGATAGCGTATCTGACCGTGTGGCAGGTTTAGATGCTGGAGCTGAGGATTATCTTGTTAAACCTTTTGCGTTTGATGAATTATTAGCTCGTATAAGAGTTCTTATACGAAAAAGAGCAGGTAATACAACAAATATTATTAGCGTTGGTGATTTGAAAATTGACATTGCATCAAGAACAGTTATACGTGGCGGCGATAATATAAGTTTATCCGCAAAAGAATTCGATATTTTGGAGTATCTTGCATTAAATAAAGGTATTGTTTTAAGCCGTCAGAAAATTGAAAACCATGTCTGGAATTTTGACTACTGCGGCGGGACGAATGTAATAGATGTATATATAAGATACTTAAGAAAAAAGATTGATGATCAATATGATACAAAATTAATTCACACGATTCGTGCTAAGGGGTATGTGCTGAGGGAAGAAAATGAATAAGATTTCAATTAAATTAAAAATAACATTATGGTATATGATGATACTGATCATAATATCGTCAATAACCCTATTTGCGATGCTTGCTTATGGAAATGATATCCTTATCCGTGACGCATCGGATAAAATAGTAAGAAGTGTTGAGAATACAGAAAGAATGATTGCAAATCCAAAGAAAATGCCTGCTCGAAAAATGCCTCCATCGGACTTTTTTGATAAGGGCGTTCACATAGCTGTGTATGATGGGGAGTATAATTTGTTAAATGGGCTTATTCCTTTTGAATTTGGCGACGATATAGAATTTAACGATAACGGACTTAACGAGCTTACTTTTGATGGTACAAAGTATCTAACATATGTAAAAAAGGTTATAACAAATGATAGTGAAGAAATGTGGATAAAAGCGGTAATATCAGTCGGCGATGAAAGCCAAATGATGCAAAGCGTATGGAAAACCAATTTTCTCGTTACAATCGTATTAATATTTGCTGCGTCGCTTGGTGGATATTTCATTATAAAACGCTCTTTTAAGCCAGTTGATAAAATAAGCAAAACAGCAAATGAAATATGTCAGAGCAGCGATTTGTCACAACGAATAGCTATCGGAGATGGAAATGACGAAATATACCGTTTAGCTAATACATTTGATAAAATGCTTGATAGGATTGAAACAACGCTCGATAATGAAAAACAGTTTACATCTGATGCATCACATGAACTTAGAACTCCTGTTGCTGTTATATCTTCAGAGTGTGAATATATTCTTGACTGTGCAAGAAATCTTGAGGAAGCGCGAGATTCTGTTGCGGCAATAAAACGCCAGACAGATAAAATGTCTAAACTGATTTCTGAACTGCTAACTGTTTCACGTATGGATAGAAATACACAGCAAGTGAATTTTGAAATAATTGATATAAGCGAGCTTTTATCTTTTGTTTGTGATGAGCAGGAGGAAATACATCCAGGTGCCGCAACCCTAGAAAGAAAAATACAAGAAAATATAACTGCAATGGGTGATCATTTTCTTCTTGCAAGGATGTTTATAAATCTTATCAGTAATGCGTATCAATACGGAAAAGAGGACGGCAGAATAATTGTTACACTTGACGAAATCACAGATAATGTTATATTTTCAGTTCAAGATGACGGCATAGGTATTTCGGAGGAAAATATTCCTAAAATATGGGAAAGATTTTATCAGGTTGACTCATCAAGAACAAATGAAAATGGTAGTACAGGTCTTGGTTTATCAATGGTAAAGGGGATTGTTGAATGTCATAATGGCACTATAACAGTTAAAAGTGAATTAGGAAAAGGGAGTAAATTCGAAATAATACTGCCAAAATATCAAAATTAAACGCTTGAATTTTACAGGCGTTTTGATTTTTTAATATATCTTATTCAAAGCAAAAAACTACACGAAGTATATTAGGTCAATATTGCATTTACATTTTTTGTATGATATAATACATAAGATAATATGTATATAAATAAAAATTATTATCCTGTTATATTTTGCAAGTATGAAAGGACGAGTTTGAATTGAATAATGAAACAGTTATAGTTCTTGATTTTGGAGGACAGTATAATCAGCTGATTGCACGGCGTGTTCGTGAATGTAACGTGTATTGTGAGGTTATGCCGTACAGCAAAGGCGTTGACGCAGTTATTAAAAAGAATCCTGTTGGAATAATTTTTACCGGCGGACCAAACAGCGTCTATGAAGATGGTGCTCCCACTATTGATAAGCGTATTTTTGAATTGGATATACCTGTGCTTGGTATATGCTATGGCAGTCAGCTTATGGCACATCTTCTTGGCGGTCAGGTAGAAAAAGCAGAAATAAGAGAATATGGAAAATGTTTGCTTAAAGTAAATGAGAGTGAGCTTTTTTATGACATACCAAAAGAATCAATTTGCTGGATGAGTCATACAGATTATATCAGTAAAGTCCCGGATGGATTTAATGTAATAGCCACAACAGATAGCTGCCCTGTTGCAGCGTATGAGAATAAAAGTAAGAAACTTTACAGTGTGCAATTCCATCCTGAAGTGAACCATACCGAGTTTGGTAATCAGATGCTAAAGAACTTTTTATTTAGGGTTTGTAAATGTAGCGGCGACTGGAAGATGAGTGATTTTGCAAAAAGATCTATTGAGGCGCTTAGAGAGAAAATTGGAGATAAAAAGGTTTTATGCGCGCTGTCAGGCGGTGTTGATAGTTCTGTTGCTGCGGTTATGATACATAAGGCTGTAGGCAAGCAGCTTACGTGTATATTTGTTGATAATGGACTGCTAAGAAAAAATGAAGGTGACCAAGTTGAAGAATTGTTTACAAAACAATTTGATATAGATATGAGAAGGGTCAATGCGCAGGAAAGATTTCTTGGAAAACTATCCGGAGTGGTAATGCCAGAGCAAAAACGGAGAATTATCGGTGAAGAGTTTATAAGAGTATTTGAAGCTGAAGCAAAAAAGATTGGAACGGTTGATTTTCTTGTGCAAGGTACAATTTATCCGGATGTAATTGAATCAGGGGCTGGAGATGCTTCGGTAATAAAAAGCCATCATAATGTTGGAGGTTTGCCGGAACATATTGACTTTAAGGAAATAATTGAACCGCTAAGAGATTTGTTTAAAGACGAAGTTCGTCAGCTTGGTATCGAATTAGGTATACCGGAATACTTGGTCTGGCGCCAGCCGTTCCCTGGTCCTGGGCTTGCGGTGCGCGTGATAGGGGAGATAACCGAAGAAAAGTTGTCAATATTAAGAGATGCCGATGCGATTTTCCGTGAGGAAATCGCAAATGCGGGGATGCAGCGTGATATAAATCAATACTTTGCAGTTATAACGGATATGAGGTCTGTTGGCGTGATGGGTGATGAAAGAACATATGATTATACGTTGGCTTTAAGAGCGGTAACAACAACAGATTTTATGACAGCTGACTGGGCAAGAATACCATATGATGTTCTTGAAAAGGTATCAAATAGAATTATAAACGAAGTAAAGCATGTTAACAGAATAGTGTATGATATAACGAGCAAACCGCCAGCAACGATTGAGTGGGAATAATGACGAAACC
>CALXUL010000062.1 GCA_944391635.1 uncultured Clostridia bacterium
TTCTTATCCTTAAGAAGCTCGGTCATAGCCTTTATATGTTCCGGCGTTGTCCCGCAGCAGCCACCCAGTAAAGCCGCACCCTGAAGATAAATCTGCTCCTGAGCCTTTGCAAAATCATTGGCGTCTACATTAAAGACCGTTTTCCCATCTACCGACACCGGCAGACCTGCATTTGGATTTACTATCACCGGCAGGCTGCATACACTCATAAGTTCCGGCATAAGCTCCAGCATCTGCCCAGGACCAAGCCCGCAGTTAAACCCGAACGCATCAACGCCCAATCCCTCAAAAATCAATGTTGCCGCCGTTATATCCGCACCGGTTAACAGCCTTCCCTTTTCATCAAATGCCATTGTTAAAAGCACAGGCAGCTTTGAATTTTCCTTTGCCGCAAGCACTGCCGCCTTTGCCTCATAAACATCGCTCATCGTTTCTATCAGTATGACATCCGCACCTGCCTGAGCGCCTATTTTTACCGTTTTTGCAAACGCATCATACGCACCAGAAAAGCCAAGGTCTCCAAACGGCTTTAAAAGCTTTCCTAAAGGTCCCACATCAAGTGCAACCAACCCGTCAGGATTAGCTTTTCTGGCAATTCTTACCCCCGCTTCTATTACGCGCTGCAAAGTATCTTCATCGCCTGAAAATTTCAGAATATTTGCACCGAAAGTGTTCGTCTTTATAATATCCGCACCGGCTAAGACATAACTTCTGTGTATATCAAAAATCTCGGATTCATGCGACAAATTCCAAAGCTCGGGTATTTCTCCCGCAACAAGCCCCCTTTGCTGAAGAATAGTACCCATAGCCCCGTCAAAGAATGCTACCCTGTTTTTTATAAGCTCATAAAAGCTATTCATTGTCTAAATTCACACTCCTTATTGTCACAGCTCATACATCTGTCAAAAGAACAGACTTTTTCACGTGTAAGACCGACTATTGCCGTAACAGATTTTGTAGGAATCATCATGAGCGAATCGCTTAGCGTTATTCCGGCTCTTTTTACCGCATCGCACAAATCAAGCATTTCCCGCTGGTGCATTAAATCAAAATCACCGTATCCCGGGGAAAATCTCGGTTTTGCAAAAAGCCCTGTTTCCCTTTCTATCTTTATGCACGCCTCATCGCATACCGCCTCAATCATAGCCGCGCCAACCGCCTGAGCTGCTGAGGCGTTCACTGCCCCGTATGTCCAGCTGCGCCGGATTATTGAATCTGCCGAAGTTCCAAGCGTTGCCGCAAGCACCGCCGCTTTTTCACAGCCCAAAAGATGCGCCGCAAGACGCCTGCTTGAAAATACGCTTTCTTCAATATATACGCTTTGCTCTGTTACCTTTATCGGGTAAATTCTCCACACGTATTTAGGGTTCGCGCCGTTTATAAATTCCTCGATTACCCTGTCGATAACCGCCATTATATTAGGCTCTGCCTCGCCCTTAAACTGCCCCATATACCGGAGCACCTCTTTTTTATCTATTTCCATTTTAATACACCTTAGTTTATTATATCCGAAAGATTGTCCATAATACTCTTAGCTATATCGGGTTTATTCATCGTATAAATATGTATATTGGTAACGCCGTTAGCAACCAGGTCAATAATCTGTTCGGTGGCATATGCGATACCTGCCTGGCGCATAGATGCAGGATTATCACCAAATCTGTCTACAATTGCTGCAAACCTTGCCGGAAGTGATGTTCCCGAAAGCTTACAAATACGGGAAATCTGTTTTTTATTTACCACCGGCATAAGCCCTGCCACAACCGGCACATCTATCCCGCTTTTTAATAGACGGAACATAAAGCTATATAGGATATTATTATCAAAAAACATCTGTGTTGTCAGAAAATCACAGCCGGCTTTAACCTTTATTTTAAGATTTTCAATATCCTTTATCCTGTTTTCAGACTCGACATGTCCTTCGGGATAACACGCTCCTCCAACGCAGAACCCTGCATCTTTAAGCTTGGGTACAAGGTCGCTTGCATGCTTAAATTTCGCATCAGGACTTATTGTATATCCTGCCGGTATATCACCGCGAAGCGCAAGAATATTTTCTATCCCGTCTTTTTTTAGCTCGCGAAGTGTATTATCTATTGTTTCATCCTTTGCATTGATACAAGTCATATGTGCAAGCGCGGTAACATTATTTTTAACCTCTATCTCCCTTGCAACATCAATTGTTTTCTGTGCCTCAGCCTCAGTGCCTGCAGCACCGTAAGTTACGCTGATAAAAGCCGGTGACACTTTCGCCATCTCCGCCACTATCTCTGCAGAGTTCCTAAGGCTTGTAAGTTCTTTCGGCGGACTTATCTCACACGACACATTTACTTTATTATTCCTAAGTATATCTGAAATTTTCATATTTTATTATCCTTTCGATTTATTCGTTTTCAATATCCTCTATTTCAAGCACCTGTGCCGCCGATACCTCATCAAGCGACTCAACGCCCTTTAACTTTCTTTCAATTGCCCGCGTTCTAACTCCCACAAGCTTATCAAGCTCGGTATTTGCCTGTTCGATTTTCTTTTGTGCGGAATCAAGAACTTTGCCAAAATTATCAAATTCCTTTTTAACCGCGCCCAAAATCGTCCATACCTCTGCCGACCTTTTCTCTATTGCCAGTGTTTTAAATCCCATCTGAAGCGAGTTTAAAAGCGCCGCCATAGTACTCGGTCCGGTTATGTTTACTTTATATTCTCTTTGCAGAACTTCTACCATACCGCGATTTACCGCTTCGGCATAAAGCCCCTCGGACGGAAGAAATATTATTGCAAATTCCGTAGTATACGGTGACTGCACATATTTTTCGTGCACATCCTTCGCAAACTGCTTAAGCCTTGTACAAAGCGTTGCGGCAGATGCCTTTACCTTCTGGGGGTCTGCGCTTTCATATGCACTTTGCAAATCAGAATAGGCGTCAAGCGGGAATTTTGAGTCTATCGGCAGATATGTAAAGCTCCCGTCATCGTGCGGGAATTTAACGGCATATTCCACAAAATTTTTGCTGTTCGGCACCGTTGCAACATTTTCATCATACTGCTGCGGCGAAAGGATTTCCTTTAATATCGCCCCAAGCTGTATCTCACCCAAAATACCGCGCGTTTTAACATTTGACAAAACTTTTTTTAAATCACCAACGCCGCTTGCAAGCGTCTGCATTTCACCCAAACCACGGTACACCTGCTCAAGCCGTTCTGATACCAGCCGAAAGGATTCATTCATCTTCTCCTCAAGCGTTTTCTGAAGCTTCTCATCAACCGTACGGCGCATGTCATCAAGCTTTTTCGCGTTATCATCACGCATCTGCAAAAGCTGCTTTTCGGTTACATTTCTAATTGCTTCAAGCTTGTCGCGGTTTTCGCTCTCAAAGCTTTTAAATCTTAGCTCCAGCTGTGATAATGACGCATTAACAGTTTTATTTAGTTCATCAAGTCTTTCCTTCTGCGTATCCGATGCCGTCTTTTGATTGTTTGAAATATTCTCGCCCAAAAGCTTTAACATCTGACCGAGCGATTCGTTTTGGCGCGCAATATCGTTTTTCAGGTCATTACTGTCATTCTTCTTGAAAAATACTGCTAAAAGTGTTATAATCCCTATTATAATAATTGCTAATAACAGTATTATATTTATATCTACCGCAGTATGCATATATCCGCCTCTTTTCCGCTTTCAAAACTACCTTATTATTATATCAGAAAAAAATCAAAACGTCAAAAGAAATATAACGCCTGTACAACATGACTAAATATTTGCAATTTTAATATGCATAATTGACAAATTGTATAAAATACGGAACTTTAGTTAAATTATAGAAGTCTAATATAATAGTTAAAATACATAATTGGAGGTGTTTTTATGAAAATACTAAAACAAACCTTATCCGCACTTGTCGGAGCAGCGATTGCTTTATCTTGTGCAATGCCTGCTTTTGCAGCGGATTCCGATTTAATGCAGGAAGCTTTGGCATCAGTCAAGCAGAGGATTGATATTCCTGCTGAGCTTAATGTTTTCAGGTCGGGTGTTTCATCAAACGAGAAGGAAACCCTATATAATTTTTCCTGGACAAACGAATATGAAACAAAAACCATATCGGTGCGTGCAGACGATAAGGGACGGACTGAACAATATTCATACTATGAAGATTCAAGTTCTTTAGAACCCTCCTTATCCGACACCACGAAAGACGAAGCAATAGCATTAGCTGATGCTTTTATACGAAAAGCCGCACCCGAGCTTTTCCAGAACCCTGATGACCTTTTGGTAAATACCTCATCAGCAGGCTCTTCCGGTATGGGAACTACTTGGTATACCGTTAATTATTTAAGAAAACACAACGGCACAGAGGTTCTTTCAAACAGCGCATATGTAAATGTTACGGCATATCTTGACCGTGTATATGTTTCAAATATGCATATTTCCTGGGATTATGATACTGATTTTGACAGCGAAGATGCAAGCCTTGAAAATACCGAACGTGTATATTTTGACACCTTCCCGCTCGAGTTGTCTTATAAAAGACTCCATCAAGACCCTATGCCGCTTATTGAAGCAAAAGACGGCACAAAGATACAAGATGGGGTTGTAATGCAGTATGCTTTTGCTGAGGATGCAGGGTATATAAGTGCAAAAGACGGCGCGAAGCTTGAACCCGACGTTGACGATGAAATATATAAAAACGCCGCAGCTGTCGGCGGTTCATCATCCGCAACTATGTATTCAGCAATGGAGGAAAGTGTGGCTTTTTCACCCGAAGAACTTGCTGAATTAGAGCGCGTTGAAGGGCTTATCTCGGACGAAGATGCCGAAAAAATAATCCGCGCAGTTTCTCAGCTTAAAATGACATCGGATATGACCCTTACAAGCGTTAATATTTCAAGACAGCGTCCCTGGTACTTTAGGGATGACAATAATGTTGACAACGAAAATTTCGTAATAAGCCTGCGGTTTAATACCAAAAACGAGGACAATACTCCATCGCGCAGCCTGTATGCAACATTAGACGCCAAAACCGGCGAAATTCTGTCTATATCAAACTACAGCTACAACGAGGAAAAAACAACCTCGTCGTCTGCTGAGGCTGATATTGACGCATTTTTGAATACAGTTGCAAAAGACAAGTTATCTCTTGTTGAAGACATTGACGCAAACACTGACAATACTACTGTTTATCAGACTCTTCGCCGTATAGTAAACGGCATTCCGTATCAAAATAACTACATAAGCTACAGCTATGATAAAGACTATTCAAGAATCTCTTCATACTACATTGAATGGGACGAATATACCGACCATTTCAAAGACCCGGCTGACGCTCTATCCAAAGAGCAAGCAGAAGAAAAAATTCTTGCATTCTCGCCGCTGAAGCTTATATATATTAAAAACAACGGCATCTATAAGCTGTGCTATACTATTTCTGAACCAACCTATTACACAGCAATTGACGCAATAACCGGCGAACAGCTTAATAAAAATACCGCAGACCAGGCGCTTAAAACCGATTATACCGATATTGCCGGGCACTGGGCAGAGGACGCAATCCGCAGACTTGCTGATGCAGGGCTGTGCCAGCCGTCCACAACATTTATGCCTGACTCTCAAATAACACAAAAGGATTTGCTTACTTTCCTTGCAAGCGTATTCCGCGGCGGCACATACTGGGATTATGATGAGGATTCGCTCTATGATATGCTTATAAGAAATAACTACATATCCGAAAGCGAAAAGAACCCGTCTGCACCCGTACTTCGCGAGGATGCATTCGTGTTTATGATACGGTTTATGGGATATGAACGTGTAGCAAAATTAAGCGGTATCTTTAACTGCCCGTTTAGCGATGCAAACGAAATCTCGCCTGAAAAACTCGGATATGCAGCGATTCTCTCAGGGTTCGGCGTAATTTCAGGCGACGCTTCGCAAGTTCGTGCAAACGACAATATAACCCGTGCAGAAACAGCAATGATGCTCTACAAATATTTAACATATCGTGATTAACGGAGGATAACAATGTCTGACAGACCCATAATCAGCCGCGAGTCGGCAAAAAGCATAGGGGAGCGCATAGCGATGCTCCGCAAAGAAAAAAATATGACTCAGGCGGAGCTTGCCAAATTGCTCGGTGTATCACGCAGCGCCCTTGCCGGCTGGGAAGGCGGATTCAGGATGCCGGATATTGATTCTTGGTTTCAGCTTGCGTTAATATTTGACGTATCTACCGATTATATATGCGGTACAAGTTCACAGCGTGTTTTTAAAAGCAGCAGTATTTCTGATAAAATCGACCTTGAAAAACTTAACACCCAGGGTCAGGATTTATTATTTGAATTTTATCATATGCTTTTAAAAAAAGAAATCTTCACAAATAAGGAAAACGACAAATAAAAACGCAAAACCAAAAATATACCTATTACTTATTGAAAATACCGAAATTTTCGTACATTCCCCTTACACAAGAAAGCCTGCCAAACTACGGCAGGCTTTCTTATTTCCTTTATTATTTCGCCAAAAAAGAGCAGACTCAAAACTAAAAAGAGTCTGCTGATTAAAACTTTTACTTATTTAATAATTTATCTATTCCAACGCAGATTTCGCTATTAATATCAGAAATGCTCCGTACCAGTCCGTTCCTAACGCAGCTAATACGTATCCATCCGAATTTTTCTGCGACAAAGCAGGCGTTTTCATAGCTTTTTTTAAGGTATTCACTATCTCTCTCGTGAATATCCTGAGAGTTGGAATTATCAATTTTGTTAAGCCGTCCCGATATAAGCTTTTTTGCCTGTTCAGGAGGCATATCAAGGAAAAATGTAATATCCGGTCTTGGCAGTCCGTAAATTCCATACTCAAAATCATCAAGCCAGTCAAGAAATTTATCCTTTTCCTCTTGTTTTAGTTTGCACGCCTGATGAATCATATTTGACCCGACATACCGGTCACATAGAATTATCTTCCCCGCATCATAATCTTTCTGCCAATCGCTTTTAAAGCTTAGAAATCTGTCTTGCGCAAAAAGAGTCGATGCCGCATATGCGCTTATATCCTCAGCATGCTCGGACAGCTTTCCGTTTAAATACATCCTTACCGCCGCGGAAGAATCACTCTCATAAACCGGAAATGACAGCTTTCTGACTTCAAATCCCGAATCTATAAGATATTTTTCAAGAAGTTCTGTCTGGGTCTGCTTTCCGCTTGCATCAACGCCCTCAACCGCAATTATCCTTTTCATCTAAACTAAATCCCCCTTCTTTTTAGTCCTGAGGGAATTTTCGCCCATTTGCAAAAACAGTAACGGCAAACTTCGGAAGCGCAAGCATCCGGAAAAATCGTTTTGGCTGTTTAATAAGCCTGTAAAGCCATTCAACCCCATGATCCTGCCACCATTTAGGCGCTCTGGGCATATTCCCAGTCACCGCATCAAGGGAGCCGCCAATTCCCATAAGAACTTTTACATTAAGAGCGTCCTTATTCTTATCAATCCATTTCTCCTGCGCCGGCGCACCAAGGCATACAAATACCACGTCAGCTCCCGATGCGTTTATTTCTGCTACAATTTCATCATTCTCATCAGGCGAGAAATATCCGTTGCGGCAGCCAGCTATTACAAGCCCCGGATTCCTCTGGCAAAATATTTCAGCCGCCTTTTCCGCAATCCCCGGCTTGCTCCCAAACAAAAACAGTTTTTTCTTTTGTTTTGCAAGCCTCGGCAAAAGCTCCATTGCTATATCAAATCCCGCAGCTCTGCTTTTTAGCGGCTTTTTTACAAACTTTGACGCATACACAACGCCTATCCCATCCGCAACAAGCAGGTCTGCCCTATTTAATAGCTTACAAAAATCATTGTCCTTATACGCATTTAAAACTATCTCGGAATTAGGTGTGTATACGCTGTGTACCCCCTCTTCCTCCGTCATCTGCATAATACGGTCCGCCGCCTGCATAATATCTACCGCGGCTATCTTTACTCCAAGAATATTTACTGTATCCATAATACTTTCCTTTCATCAGAACAGCGAAAGCTGCAAATCATCTTTCCTTAAAAAAGACCCTGCGGCGGGTATATTTTTTGTCCTGAAATGCCCCAAATCGCCCAGCTCGCATTTTTTAGCCGGAATTACGCGAACAACCTTCGCGCCTTTTTTCGTAAGCTTCATCACCTGTACGCCCTGAGTAGATTTTGTCGTTTTCTCCGGTATCTTTTCCGAAGAAAATACCAGCGCTTTATTATTATCGGTAAATGCAGCAAACTCAGCTTCCTCCTTAAGGCAATACATCGAAACCACCGGCGATTTATCCGAATATGCGCCGATTAATTTTTTACGGTTGGTTTTTGTTTCATATGCACTAAGCGGAACACGCGCTATCTTTCCGTTCTCAAAACAAAACAGCATAAAACCGGAAAAATCAGCAGTAATCGCGGCATAAATCAATTTTTCACCGTCCGGAAGCTGGAAGATTGCCGGCATATACTCGCCCATTGCTGCAACCTTCCCGTCCGGCAAATCGTACAGTTTAGTTTTATATACAGTAGACTTATCACTAAAAAACAACAGCTCACTTTTATTTGTAGTTTCAATTTCCTGTACTATTTCGTCATCCTCTTTCAGTTTATGTTCAGAGGTAGTTGACCTTAAACTTTGCGACGTAACCTTCTTTAAATAACCATCGCGTGTTATAAATACCGTAACCGGGTAATCTTCTACCGTTGCGCTTTCTTCATATACCCCTGCTTCTTCCTCGCTTATCAATTCTGTTGCGCGCGGTTTTGCATATTTTTTTGAAATCTCCCTGAGCTGCTTTGCTATTATTTTCTTAACCTCACGGTCACTCGACAGAATACGGTTTGCCTCATCAATTTCCGAAATAAGCTTTTCTATATCTGCCGTACGATTTAAAATATATTCGCGGTTAAGGCTTCTGAGCTTTATGTCAGCAATATATTCAGCCTGTTCCTTGTCAATATCAAATCCAACCATCAAATTAGGCACAACATCCTCTTCAAGCTCGGTATGGCGGATAATAGACACCGCCTTATCAATATCAAGCAGTATCTTTTTAAGCCCGGTTAAAAGATGTGGTCTTTTATGCTTACGTTCTATATCAAACTGCAGCCCGCGCTTTATGCAGTCCATTCTGAATGATACCCATTCACCGAGTATCCCCTTTACTCCCATAACCTTAGGCACACTGTTAATCAATACATTAAAGTTACAGCTAAAACTATCCTCAAGCGGAGTCAGCTTAAATAATTTCAGCATAAGCGCTTCGGGGTCTATTCTGCGTTTTAAATCAATTGTAAGCTTGAAACCCTTTTTATCGGTTTCATCCCTTACATCAGAAATTTCCTTTATTTTATTTGCTTTTATCAGCTCCATCAGCTTTTCAATAATTACTTCAACCGTTGTGGAATACGGTATCTGCGAAATCTCTATACAGTTATTCTTTTTATCATAGCTGTATTTTGCGCGGAGCTTAAAACTGCCTCTGCCGGTTTCATAAATCTCACGCATCTGCTCCCTGTCATAGATAATACAGCCGCTATGCGGAAAATCCGGAGCCGGCATCAGTTCTATAATGTCGGCTTTAGGGTCTTTCATATACGCTATTGTAGCTTCGCATACCTCGGCTAAGTTAAACGAGCAGATATTGCTTGCCATACCTACCGCAATCCCAAGGTTGGGATTAACCAGTATATTTGGAAACGCTACCGGCAGCAGCGTCGGCTCTTTGAGCTGTCCGTCATAGTTATCAACAAACTTGACGGTATTTTTATTAATATCCGAGAAAAATTCATTACATACCGGCGCAAGCTTCACCTCAGTATAACGAGAGGCAGCATATGCCATATCCCGTGAATACTGTTTTCCGAAATTACCTTTTGACTCTACCAAAGGCAGCAAAAGTGTTTCGTTGCCATCGGTAAGTCTAACCATTGTAGCATATATTGCCTGGTCACCGTGGGGATTAAGTTTCATTGTCTGACCCACAACATTTGCCGACTTTGTAAGCTTTCCGCCTAAAAGCCCCATTGTATACATCGTATATAGTAATTTGCGGTGCGACGGCTTGAGTCCGTCAATCTCGGGTATAGCACGCGATACGATAACGCTCATAGCATAAGGCATATAATTCTTTTCAAGCGTTTCGGTAATCGGCTGTTCCTTTGCCGGGGCAGCCGGCATCATCACTTCTTCATTCTTCTTTTTTGCCATATTCTGCCTCCCATTTACATTACATCAAGCATTTCCATATATTCCCCGCCCTTTTGGGTAATATATTCCTTACGGCTTTCAAGATTATTCCCTAAAAGTATATCAAACATCATTGCAGTACGTTCTATATTCTCCGGCATAACCTTAATAAGCCGTCTTGTCGCCGGATGCATTGTGGTAAGACTCATCATATCCGGATCATTTTCGCCAAGACCCTTACTGCGTTTGACGTCAAAATCATCATGTGCCTGTGACAGACCTTCTTCTTCAAGCTGACGGATTATCTCTTCCTTCTCCGCGTCTGTATAGGCGAATTTCTGTTCACCTTTTCGTTTCGTCTTGGTTATCTCTATCTCATAAAGCGGGGATTCGGCAATATACACCTTACCTGCGTCAATCAAAGTCGGCATTAACCGGTAAATCATCGTAAGCACAAGCGTACGTATCTGGAACCCGTCATAATCCGCATCAGTACAGATTATGACCTTGTCCCAGCGAAGATTATCAAGGCTGAAAGTTTCTATATTCTTATTATGCTTTGATTTTATTTCAATGCCGCATCCAAGCACTCGTACAAGATCTAATATTACATCACTTTTAAATATCTGATTATAATCGGCTTTGAGGCAATTTAAAATCTTACCGCGTATCGGCATAATCGCCTGGAACTCTGCATTTCTTGCAAGCTTACAGCTTCCAAGCGCAGAATCTCCCTCCACAATATATACCTCACGTTCAGATACGTCTTTCGAGCGGCAGTCTACAAACTTCTTGACACGGTTTGTAACGTCCATATTTCCTGTTAGCTTTTTCTTTACGTCAATACGTACCTTTTCGGCATTTTCGCGGCTCTGTTTGTTTGCCAATACCTGATTGGTAATCTTCTCGGCATCGGTGGGGTTCTCAATAAAATATACCTCAAGCTGATGACGCAAAAACTCTGTCATCGCCTCTTGGATGAATTTATTGTTTATTGCTTTTTTGGTCTGGTTTTCATAGCTTGTCTGCGTGGAAAAAGAATTAATTACAAGCGCCAAACAATCCGAAACATCGGTAAATGTAATTTTTGACTCATTTTTCTTATACTTGCCGTTTTGCTTTAAATAATGATCTATCGCATAAACAAACGCGTTTTTAACAGCTTTATCCGGAGAGCCGCCATATTCCAGCCAACTGGAATTATGGTAGTATTCAAGCATATTCACACTGTTTGAAAAGCAAAACGCAACCTGCATTTTAAGACGGTATTCCGGCTGATCCTCACGGTCGCGGCCTTTCCTTTCCGCATCCCACACTTCAACCGCCGTAAATGAGTTCTCGCCAACACATTCTGCAAGATAATCCGCAATTCCGCGTTCATAGTAGTATTCATAAAGTTCCATGCCGTCTGCAGTTTCATTAAACAGCGTAAATCTGATTCCGGCGTTTATCATTGACTGGCGTCTTAAAGTATCCTGGAAGTATTCAAGCGGTATGTTTATATCGGTAAATACATCTATATCAGGTTTCCATCTTTGAACGGTACCGGTTTTTGCACGCGCCGGTGCCGGCTCCTTTTTAAGCCCACCAATATTAAAACCCTTTTCAAAATGCAGGGTAAATTTAGTCCCGTCGCGGATTACCTCGACATCCATATATTCGGATGAATACTGTGTTGCACACGCACCCAAACCGTTTAATCCTAAGGAATATTCATACATTCCGTCCGCGGAATTATTATTATATTTGCCGCCGGCATAAAGTTCACAGTAAACCAAATCCCAGTTATAGCGTTTTTCTTTCTCATTATAATCAAGCGGAACACCACGGCCGTGGTCACGAACTTCTATAGAACCATCCGCAAACCGTGTGACCTCTATTTGATCGCCATAGCCCTCGCGCGCTTCATCTATGGAGTTTGACAATATTTCAAAAAAAGAATGTTCACAGCCTTCCAGACCGTCCGACCCAAAAATAACCGCCGGACGTTTTCTAACCCTGTCTGGACCTTTCAAGCTGGATATACTGTCATTCCCGTAACTTTCCTTCTTCTTTGGCATTTTTTCCTCCTATTTTGCAAATCCGCACATAATACACTTATTATATTATACTACCATATAATTGGTTTTGTCAAATAAAAACAGCGCACAAAGAGTATACTTTGTACGCTGCAAATTTATTAACCGCAAATATTAGTTTATAGGAACGCTTATTTTTTCACCGGCATCTATATATACAGAAAATCCTCCTGCATTATAGCTTTCTTCTGAAATTTCAAACACCTCTGCATCTTTTACCGTAATTCCGGGATTTAAATCGCTTACTATTTTTGTATCAAGATTTGCCTCAGTTGCATAATAGCTTGAAGCGCCGATATCTGAGTCATATGTAGTTTTTCCGGAATCCTCCAGCTTCACGCTTGGGCATAAAAATGCGCTTATCGGCTCATCAGATATATTTTTAACTTCATAACTTACAACAACATATACTCCGCCATCGGACGGGGTCTGGCTAAAATACTCTCCTCCAACAGATTTTCTTGTTTCCACGCTGTTAACTTTAATTTCAAATTTATCGGTTGTAATTACATCTCCTATATTATATGCCTTATCATTTTCTCCCCCAGATGAAACGCTATTATCCGGATTCTGCTGGGCTACATTTTCAGAGGCAGTATTTTTCTTCACCTGTGTATCCGAATCTCCGCCTGATATAGCTCCTATTATTCCAATAACTATCACCGCTATTATTATCCAAAACCAACCTTTTATGTATATTGGTTTTTTCTGCCTTGCTCCGCACCCCGGGCAAATATCCGCTGTTTTTGCAATTTCTTTATTGCAATACTGACAAACTTTTGTTTTGTTCATTTTTCTTCTCCTTTATTTTTTATAACTATTATATATCTTTAGATATAATTTTGTCAATAATATAACTGTAATTTTATATCTTTAACTATGATACAATTGCTTTATAGAAATGAGGAATTGTTATGGATATAAGCGAAAAAATTAAATATTTCAGACAAAAAAAGGGCATAACCATCAATAAACTCGCAACGCTTTCAGGGATATCACAAAGCTATGTGCGCGACCTTGAACTTGGGAAAAAGCAGCCAACTGTTGAATATCTGTCATATATCTGTGATGCCCTGGGAATAACGCTTGAAGCATTTTTTGCGTCCGAGAGCACCGATAAGCTCTACAAAACAATTACTATGATGAGCGAGGAGCAAAAAAAGAAATTGACTGAGTTTTTGCAAACCCTTGAAAAAGGCTAAAAATGTACCCAAATATTACAGACATTTATTATTTATGCGGTCAACAAAAACTGTCCATTTGTCGCACCAGTTATATATAGGCAGAGTAATGATGCAAGCGTCTTGTTTTTTGTAAAAAAAATCAGAGTAAGCTTTGCATACTCCGATATAGCAAAAACAAACGATATAACTGTTTTTTAGCTCCTGTAAACCCAAATGTTCTCTAAGATAGATGAGGTACAATACAGCGAGCGGATATGTTTTTCTTAAAAAGAAAAACATATCAAAGCCTTCCTTTGCGACAATGTAACTAAAGAAAACGATATAGATGCCGCCACCGTATTTCCTCTTTAGGGCTCCCGCAAAAAACGCAGATTTTGTGGGAAAAAGGAGCCGTAGCCGGTAAAGCAAAGCCGTATTTAGACACAAAAATACGGCAAGCCTTATGGCTTGCCGAAATATGGAGGCACCACCCGGATTTGAACCGGGGCATAAAGGTGTTGCAGACCTCTGCCTTACCACTTGGCTATGGTGCCGGAAAACAAAAGACGCTTGTTGCGAAGCGTCTTTTCTTAAGTAATGGAGCGGAAGACGAGATTCGAACTCGCGACGTTCACCTTGGCAAGGTGACGCTCTACCACTGAGCCACTCCCGCAAATGGTGCCTTCGGGTGGAATCGAACCGCCGACACAGGGATTTTCAGTCCCTTGCTCTACCGACTGAGCTACAAAGGCATCTGTTGCCATTTTGGCTTTGGCGACCCGGATGGGGCTCGAACCCACGACCTCCAGCGTGACAGGCTGGCGTTCTAACCAACTGAACTACCGGGCCATATGGTGGGAGTTACAGGGCTCGAACCTGTGACATCCTGCTTGTAAGGCAGACGCTCTCCCAGCTGAGCTAAACTCCCGCGCCAATTGCAAAGCGCGACAACAACAGATATTATATCAGCACATACTTTATTTGTCAATACTTTTCTGTAACTTTTTTTATTTTTTTTAAAGATTTTTTTCATAGCTTATTTTAGCAGTATTTATATATTTTGATTCCTTTTTCCCGGCAGATTTTATCCCACTTAAAAAAAATTACATTTTACAAAAATTTCTTCTGCTAATTTCACTCACACTGCCTGCGCTACAGTATATGTAACCATTTTCTCAACTGTTGCTGCGCTTAGTGAATGTTCTATTGAAGCCGCTTCTGTTTCCGCCGTTTTCTCATCTATATTAAGCGCTGTTACCAAAAAACATTTTATATGAAAATGCCGGCTAAAAAGTTTTTCTGCTTTCTGTCTGCCCTCATCAGTCAAATATATGTCTTCATAAGGCTCATGCAACACAAGCCCAAGATGCTTTAACATATTAACCGCACGATTTGCACTTGGCTTGGATATTCCAAGCGTATGTGCCACATCAGTTATACGCACCGCGGGACTTTTGGCTGAAAGATTATATATAGTCTTCAAGTATTCGGCTAACGCATTTGATAATTCCTTCATTATTATTATCTCCCTTTTTTTATTTTATAAAACAAAAAAGGCAGTCCGGACCCGTAAAGTCCGAACCGCCTTTGGTTCATAAGTTAATTATACACTAACTTTTCGATATTTTCAAGCCTTTTTTTAAATTTCTGAAAATTTATACATATATAAGAATTTTTATCAATAAATACAATCAAACTTATGACATTTGCATATTATGCCGTTTATAAGTGCTTTGGGGAGATTTACACTCTTTGGGCAAAATTCTTATCAATTTCCGCTTATATCTATTGAAAAAATGTTACCGTCAGACACGCCCGCACTGTTAAGCGCTTTCTTTGCTTTTACAGCCGCTCCGGTATCACCGCTTTCAGTAATAATATCATTAACGGAGAATACGCAGATTTGCATTATCGGTTTTTCAAATTGCTTTTTCATACACATACCTCCTTAATCTACCTGTACTGAAATATTAACTTCCTGCTGTGCATCTGTAAGACCATTAATTACAAGCCCTACGCTAAGTTGTGCTCCGTTTTCCAGTACTACTGGTGCACCTATCTTCCAAGGTCCATATACTTTGCCGTTTACAGTATAGGTTATACTTTCCGGAGCACCAGTGGCTCCATTATTTTCTACTTCAATAACAACCGGCAGTGCGATGCTGTTATCTGTTTCATCCGTCTGAACCTCAAGTTTTCTAACCGCAGCTCCGAAAACCGGCAGAACAGCCGCTGTATTAACCGTAACCTCGGTATCACCGGAAACCACTATCTCATAGTTCCCGTCTGTGCCTGCTGTTACCTCACTACCGTTTACCAGCACTTTTTCTACCTCATAGCCTGATTTTGCCGCAACCTCAACACTGTAAGTATTATCAGCTACAAGACCTTGCGCAATACCTGTTACATCAGCATTTACTGCGTTTATTGTTACATTGGACGCTTTTGTATACATACGCTCGTTCATTATCGTTGCAGTTCCTGTATACTGTATTATATCAAGGTATTTTGATGAAAGATTTCTCGGACCTATTTCACGTGCTCCGGAGCTTGTTTTATTAGTAAGCGTCCTGCCGTCAAACGGCTCGGTAGAATCGCCTGGAAGAGCGCTTACATAAACGCCTGAATTTCCAAGCCCTTTATCGGTCACCTCAGTTTCAATCTTCACATGCGCCCATGCGCCGGTCTGATACTTACAATATGCTTCATTCTTGTTTATATCAATTGCGCCGCCGCTGCTTGTCTGATACTGTACCGTTGTTTTTTCCCCGTTATCATAAAAACGATATGTTGTACCTTGAGCGCTGCCGCCAAAATAGGTTATATCCGCTGTTGTGTTTTTGGGAACA
>CALXUL010000063.1 GCA_944391635.1 uncultured Clostridia bacterium
GCAAATAATTTCTTGCCACCACCTCTTCGAGCGTATATGGCGACAAAGAGTATATGCCCGGCAAATCCGTTATAATAACATCTCTATTTCCTTTTAATTTTCCCTCCTTTTTTTCCACCGTTACGCCCGGCCAATTTCCCACAAACTGATTAGAGCCGGTCAGAGTGTTAAAAAGTGCTGTTTTGCCGGAATTCGGATTCCCGACCAATGCAATTTTTATCGACATTTAAAACATCCTCCTTTATGTAGTTAGAATAGACTAACTAAACCTCAAAAAAATTAGTTTACTAAAACTATTTTAGCATCATCTTTTCTAAGAGAAAGCTCATAGCCTCGGACAGTGATTTCGACAGGATCACCCAGCGGGGCAACTTTACGTACATAAATCTTTGTACCTTTTGTTATTCCCATATCCATTATCCTCCGCTTTATCGCACCTTCACCGTCAAGTATTACCACCTCTACCGTTTCACCAACTTTTACCTCTTTTATTGTTCGCATTATACCAATTCCTTTCTATTTTAACACTTACACAGTTATCCTATTTGCCATGGTCCTGCTAAGAGCAACACGCGTACCTTTGATACTGACTATAATATTCCCATCAAACTCAGATATTACACTTACATTAGCTCCTTCGGTAAATCCAAGATTTTCAAGATATTTTTTCGATAAATCTTCACCCCTTATTTTAATAATGCATTTTTTCTCCCCAATCTCTGCCATAGATAACGGCATCATAAAATCTCCTTTCAGTCAAGTTAGTTTAAACTAATTATTACAAAAATTAGTTTAAACTAACTCGTAATGTCAATATTTTTTTTGGAAAATATATCTTTTTAATTAGGTATTTGACAAAACACAATAATTTATGTTAAAATTGATATATTAAGATGATATGCAAAGAAGGGAAAAACGTGCAGATAAAAGAATCGGCAGAAAATTACCTTGAAACTATTTTAATGATAAAAAATAAAAAAGGGTATGTGCGAAGCGTTGATATTGCACATGAGCTTTCATTTACAAAGCCGAGCGTTTCTGTGGCTATGAAATCATTCCGTGAACAGGGATTCATTACTGTTGACGAAACAGGCGGAATAAGTCTAACGCCTAAAGGAATGGAGATAGCAGAGATGGTTTATGAACGCCATCAGGTTATTGCAAGAGCTCTTATTGCGCTTGGCGTTGATGAGAAGACCGCGTACGAGGACAGCTGTAAAATCGAACATGATATAAGTAAGCAGAGCTTTGAAAAAATAAAAGAACATCTTATAAAATATCATGTTATATAACACATATGAAATAAAAAATATCCGCACATTAAATGAGCGGATATTTTTTATTTCATAGAATCATTTTTTGAATCCATATGAACATCTACTTGAGGATAAGGAATTGATATCCCAGCCTTATCTAATGCATTTTTAGTACTTTCTATCAAATCAAATTTTACCGTCCAAAAATCCTTCGATTCACACCAACAACGGAATGTAAAATCAAGTGAGCTTTGCCCCTGAAGAATCAGTCTTGCTTCAGGCGGAGGATCTTTTAGAACAAGTATATGCTTGTCTGCTTCGGATAGCAAAATAGATTTTACCTCTTCAATATTACTGTCATAAGCTACTGAAATTGATAAATCAACTCTTCTGGTTGGTTATGCAGAAACATTTATTAGTGATTGATTTGAAAGATTTCCGTTAGGTATTACAACCCTGCTGTTATCAGGCGTAAGCAGACGCGTATAAAAAATATTAATTCCGGTAACTGTGCCGGAATATGTTCCGTTATCAATATAATCACCAACCGAAAAGGGTTTGAACATCAATATAATTATTCCCCCGGCAATATTTGAAAGGCTCCCCTGAAGCGCAAGCCCTATGGCAAGCCCCGCAGAACCTAATACTGCTACCATACTTGTCATAGGAACCCCTATAACCGCCGCAGCAGTAACAAGTATTATAATTTTAAGAAGTATATTAATAAAACTTTTCAGAAAACCCTGTACTCCAATATCAAGTTTTTTAAAATGTAGCGATTTCGTTATTACAGAAATAAGTATTTTAATAATTTTAAACCCAACGGCAATTAAAATACCTGCAAAAATAATTCGCAGTCCAGCAGTTTTCGCAAAGTCAAATGCCGTATTTATAAGCATATCTTTCAAACAATCACAACCTTTCTTTATGGTAGAAATATTATAACACGCAAGAAAATAATTTGCAATAAAAACCGTTATTTTTTAACCAAAATACACGCCGCAGAATATAATGATAATGGGTTGTAAACCCGTCTTTTGTCATAACAAAACTGTTTTTTTGAAAGGAACATTTTCGAATGATTACTATTAGCCTTTGTATGATAGTAAAAAATGAGCATGATGTTTTAAAGCGGTGTCTTGAAAGCGTTATGAGCGCCGTTGATGAGATTATTATTGTGGATACAGGTTCAGATGATGATACCGTAAGGATTGCAGAAGAATTTACCAACAATATTTTCTATTACAATTGGTGCGATGATTTTTCCGCCGCAAGAAATTTTGCTTTTTCAAAAGCTAAAATGAGTCACTGCATGTGGCTGGATGCGGATGATGTTCTGACGGATAACAGCAGAGCAGAACTTATAAAACTAAAAGCCGAGCTTGACAGCGATATTGATTTTGTGATGATGCCCTACACAACTGCGTTTGATAAAGCAGGAAATGGAATTTTTACTTTCTATCGTGAGCGTATTATAAAAAATTCCGGCAAGTATCTGTGGAAAGGCGCAATACATGAAGCAATTGAAATATCCGGAAAAGTGGTTTACGCCGATATAACAGTCGAACACAGAAAGATTAAGGAAGGTGAAAAGGGCAGGAATTTGCGCATATTTCAAAAGCTCATTGACTCAGGCGAAAAACTCTCGCCCCGTGATGAATTTTACTATGGCAGGGAGTTGTATTATAACGGTATGCCTGATAAAGCGCGCGAAGTCTTGCAGAATTTTATTGATTCTAAAAATGGTTGGATAAAAAACCGTATTGAGGCACACCGAGTGCTAAGTCTTGTCTTCCAAGAATTAGGAAAATACAGCGAGGCACAGGATATTCTTTTAAAAGCACTTGGGCTTGGAGAAATGAGTGCTGAACTTTTATGCGATATTGGTGAATCATTTATGAAGCTTGGAAATTATACAACTGCAGCTTTCTGGTATGAGGCAGCATTACGTCAAACCCCGGATACCACCGGAGGAGGGTTTGTTAATCCCGACTGCTATGATTATATACCATATATTCAGCTTTGTGTCTGCTATGACAGACTTAAAAAATATGATTTGGCAGAAATGTACAACCAAAAGGCAGGCAGGATTAAACCGTATCAAAATGAGTATATTTTAAACAAAAGATATTTTGCAAATCGTAAAAATTCAAAAGAGTAAGATTTGTAATAGAAAGGAATTGACAAATATGAACTATTATATGAATGAAATTTTCCCACGTAAAGGGATAGGATATAAACACAACGGAAAAAAATGCTGCTGTTGTATGCGCGGTGCTACCGGGGCGACCGGGCCGACTGGACCTATGGGATTTCCTGGCAGACCAGGTCCGATGGGTCCTCGTGGATTCCCGGGTGCAACTGGGGCAACCGGAGCTGATGGTGCTACAGGTGCAACTGGCGTTACAGGACCAACTGGACCTACCGGGCCGACAGGACCGACAGGGGCAACCGGAGTGACAGGACCTATTGGACCGACCGGCGCTGCTGGTGAAGATGGTGCTGACGGCGCGACCGGGGCTACTGGCGTAACAGGGCCGACGGGACCGACTGGCGCTGCTGGTGAAGATGGCGCTGACGGCGCGACCGGGGCTACCGGCGTAACCGGACCGACTGGCCCGACTGGAGCAACCGGTGCTACTGGACCGACTGGACCGACAGGCGCCGCTGGTGCTGATGGTGCGGACGGTGCGACCGGTGCTACTGGCGCAACTGGCGTTACAGGGCCTACCGGACCGACTGGACCGACTGGACCCACGGGAGCAACCGGTGCTACTGGACCGACTGGACCGACAGGCGCCGCTGGTGCTGATGGTGCGGACGGTGCGACCGGGGCTACTGGCGCGACTGGTGCTACTGGTGCCACTGGTGCTACTGGCGCATCCGGAATTGACGGGAAGTCTGGGCTTGCAGCATACGGCGGATTATATGCTTTAAACAACACTGGAAGCAGCATTACTGCATCTTCACCAACACAGATAAATTTAGATTCCACCATGCCCTCTTCAAACACTGTATACAGCCCAACATCATCTATAACGGTTGACAGAGATGGGGTATATGAAATTATATTCCTTGTATCTGGTTCACCATCTACTGCGGCAACAGTTACCGCATCAGTCAGGCAAAATGGAGAAAATATTAACGGTGGGTCAATGTCTGAACAACTTGCTGCAAACGAAGATACTACTCTTTCGGTAGCGGTTCTTGCTGAATTATCTGCCGGCACTGTTGTTGATGCGGCGCTTACTTCCAATAGATCCATAACTTGGACTTATCCAACAGGTCAGGATGCATCGTTAACAGTAAAACTTATCTCATTATCATAAATAGCTAGCACCTTCCTCCTCTTTTAGATATTAATTTACGTGGAACGATGGAGTTAAAATTATACAAACTAAAATGTAATCCCCTGTTTAAAATTAACAGGGGATTATATTCATTAATTTATTTTATAATAGTAAATATTTTATACTCATTCTTTAATATATCCACCCCCGCATGCTAAATTTATTTCACGCTGCTGTTTTTGATAGACGCTGGTATTACTCTTATTTTTTGCGTTTCATTATATACCATCCATAAATTCTTCTAAACACTGGAACTTAATAGAATATCTCAAGAGAGTTGTTGATTGTTATTAAATCAAATTTTATAGTTCCGTCTTCACCATGAAATTTGATATTCTTTCCATCAGCAACTACATTTTTCACTGTTTTTGCAAACTTTGCTCCAAATGATGATAACTTAACAGAACCTTCTATTACCAAAAGCTTTGCATATCCATCTGTTATTTCAAAGGTTCCCCAGCCTGGCTCAATGCTCCATAAGCATTTAAAATCACCTTTTTGGCAAGCCGGATTAAATCCCATATAATGTCTTGGCATATCAAACTCAAACCCGCCAAAAATCGGCATCAGCGCAAAGCTTGCCATTGACCTCGCATAATTACTTCCGCATTCTATTTCATTCCAGGGATTGCGTTTTTCACCGTCATATCTGTCACGGATTGCCTTTACGACTTTTATAGCCTCGTTTATCATCCCGTATCTGATTAGAAACCCTGCAAACTGATATTCAAATCCTGTCATAGTTTCATCACAATACGGCACAGCAATCGATGGTTTTACACTTTTATCCGGATAAGCGCAGATAACTGTTCCTGCTTCATCATTTAGTGAAAATATACGCCAGGTATTACAAAACTCGCGCATTGATTCCTTAAAATTATTTTTCATCATATTTTTAAGCGCTATCTTTATCTGGCTTTTATCAAATATTTCTCCAATTCCTATAATATCTGAATGCCACTGTCCAAGCATTTGGTCTATTGAACAGCCAGGTCCAATCTGATACTTTATCTCTTCTTTTTCAATGTTCCAATATTCTCTTACTGCCCCAAAATGTTCCAGAATATTTTTATCTTTTATGTCTACCTTGTGTATAAAATACTCCCCTGAAAACAAGTTCTTCTTAGTCCATTCATAGCCCTTTTTATATATTTCTTCATATTCTTTATGTTTTTTTAAATCACCAAGATATAAGGCCATTATTGACGCCGCTTTTAATGCGGCAAGATACATTCCCTCAAGCCATGATGAAGGACCAAAAAGCTCCATATCCAGTGTATGATGCTGCCTGCCTTCAAGTATTCCATCTTTGTCCCTGTCCCATTCGTCCGGATTATCCTCGCTCCAAGCGTACTCAAGTATTTTCTTTAATTTTTCCCAGTTTTCTTTAAGCCATTTATCATCACCTGAAATTTTCCATTCACGGTACGTTTTAATAATTATACCCATCTGACCATCAAGACAAGCCCTAAAGCCGCCGTTATCCCTGCCGTATGGAAGCTTTACCCTAAACGAAGTCTTGCCACTGTCCTCAAGCGCATATTTTAACTCTGCATTACGAATAGAACGTTCAAGTTTTGGAAACAAAAAACAAAGGGCATATGCATAATTCCATACATGCTGACAAGTTCCCTCACATGACCCCATCGTCGGATGTACTCCCTCCCAACCATAAAAAGACCCGTCATCAAGTCTTAAAACAGTCGGAGATTTCAGCACAGACAGATTAGAAGATATTGCATCAATCACCACCTTATCAAGTGTTGATGAGTATAAAGCATCTTTAAATACCTCTGTGCGTTCAAAAAGCATATCCCAATTTTTTAATGAATATACTGCCGAGCCCTGAGAATTTTCAAATATAGTAGCATAATAATTTTTCCAAGTTTTGTCCCTTCCTGATTCATCCAAAAAAGGATCCCAATAATTATAACAGTTTGGCACATTCCAGGTTAATATAAACCTGATTTTTTCTTTAATACCCGGCATAATTTTAATTTTAACTGCCAATGTCCCGGTGTCACGATCACCGTAATCCTCATATGTACGGTCAGACAAATCATTTTCAGAAGTAAAATCATTCCAAAATGAAACTATTCCATCCTGCCATCCACCACGGTACCAATATGTCTGATAATGCACCGTGGTGCCGTCAGTAGCAAGTGTTAAATCGCCGTATTCGGTGCTGGTTTTTTCTGTCCCTGCATTGTCAAGAAAAAGCATACTTATGCCATCCTTTTTTACAAAGGTGTTGCGAGTAGTCTTAAAAGGATTTTTAACCGAAAATGCCGTCTGAAACTCTGTGGCTTCATCAGCATTATTTTGTATTTCTATTTCAAAAAACGCCGCAGGAATACTTGAATTTTTATCATCAAGCGGGATAAACGGGTTAAAAGCTGTAAGAATCACATCAGCAGGAAACATATCATCTTTAAATATAATTTTTGCTATCGGGAACTCACCGTCAAATGTCACATCTTTAAAATGCGGAAAACCGCATAATGATGATGTTTCTGGACCAAGCCCGAAGCCTCCGTCCTGACCGTTTTGGTATCTACCCATATAATCTTTTAGCAAATCACCATTTAATACTTTTGTAATGATACCTTTACTATTTTTTGATTTTATTGCAATGTGAGAATATCCATTACCTCTTCCTTTAGATGGACGGTTAAATATTTCCCAATCAATCAGCCGTCCATCACCGCCAAGACCTATACAACCACTGCCAATTCCCCCCAGAGGAAATGATATTTCTTTAGTTGTTTTACCTTTGTATATCGTAAAAATCACTCCGTTTCCATCTATTTTTAATTATTATAGAATTTAATTATAATGTTGTCAACATGCTAACATATTTTTATTTGCTATTATTTTTTATCATAAAAAAACTCTTGGTTTTAAAACCAAGAGTTTTTACTTTAATTATATTCCCATTTCTTTTATAAGTGCCCCAAGAGTTTGCGCAGAGCTTAACAGTCCTTTTAGCTCCTCTTTTGAAAACGGTACTTCAAGCACATTTTCAACCCCGTCACCACCAACCTTTGTCGGCACGGATAGCGCAACATCGTTTATACCGTACTGCCCGTTAAACACACTTGATACTGTCAATATTGAATTTTCATCCCCTGCAATACATTCACATATTCTTGCTACTGCAGTAGCTATCGCATAATATGTTGCTCCTTTTTTCTCTATTATCTCATATGCTGCGTTCTTTACCTTTAGATACATATCATCAAGATCATCCAAGCTGCATTTACCCGTAAGCCGGCAAAATTCATTCATTGACATACCGCCTATATTTGTTACGCTCCAGGCTGCTACTTCACTATCCCCGTGTTCTCCGATAATATAGGTATGACAATTTCTCGCATCAATACCAGTGCGCTTGCTTATCATATATTTAAGTCTTGAAGTATCAAGCACCGTACCCGAACCAAGCACACGATTCCGAGGAAGTCCGGAAAGTTTATAAGTTACATATGTGAGTATGTCAACAGGGTTTGTAACAGTTAAAAGTATTACATCCTCCGGCGCGTGCGCCATTACCCCATCAACTATACTCTTAAGCACATCAACATTACGCTTTAACAGCGCCAGACGCGATTCACCCTCTTTCTGAGCCACGCCGGCTGTTATTATAACTATATCCGCTCCTTTGCAGTCTGAATAATCACCTGCATATACATTTACAGGTTTTACAAACGATACTCCATGTGCCATATCAAGCGCATCGCCCTCTGCTTTGCTTCGGTTTATATCAATTATAACAATTTCAGAAAATAAACCCCCGAGCATTAACGTGTATGCGGTTGTTGCCCCAACAAGTCCAGAACCTATAATTGCAACTTTTCCTCGAAACATTTTCTTTCCCTGCCTTTTACTTTTTATTTCTTATATATTTTTTTCTTTAAAAAGGATTTTTATACAATTTTTTGGTAAGTTTTTTTGTTAGGGTGCTTATATCTGGCTATACCTCCTTTCGCGGAGAATTACATAGATTAATCAAGTCCGAAATTCTTGCCGTTGCCATACATTCTACAGTATCAGCCGCACCATAATAGATTTTCGCTGTGCCGTCCTCCTCGCTGATAAATCCGCCCGGGAATATAACGTTGCTTCGGAATCCCTCTCTTGCCTCATAATCAGCCTCAGGCGCAATCAGCGGCTCTTTTGACATACCGATAACCTTTGACGGGTCATTCAAATCAAGAAGCATAATTCCCGCAGTATAACGTTTCTGCCATTTATCCTCCCAGCCGTATTTACCGCGCTTAGGGTCAATATCAACTGCGTGAAACATAGTAAGCCAGCCTTCGGGAGTCTTTAAGGGCGGCGCCGCAGGACCAAGCTTATCATTTGCAAAAGGCACATCCTCTACTGCCAAAAGAAGACTACTTTCTCCCCAATATTTTAAATCAGGTGATTTTGAAATCCAAATATCAAATCTATCCCTGCCTCTGCTGTAAACGGTAAATGGCCGCTCAAGACGCACATACATTCCGTTAACCTTCTCCGGGAATAAAACCATATTTCTATTATCCGGAGTGGTAAGACTAATTATTTCAAGCCTGTCTAATTCCGGTGGTATTTTGCCTATACCCCCGCGCACGCCATGATGCGTATCCACGGCAAAACATACAAACAGTTCTTTGTCAATCACAGTAAGCCTTGGGTCATATACTCTTGTTATTTCCGGGTCATTTATCATATCAAGCGTAAAAAACGGCTTTTTTACCACCGTCCAATTTACCCCGTCATTACTTTTTGCAATACCAAGATTACAACCTCTAAAAAGCGAACCACTGACATAGTCATAGTCATTTCTGAATATCATAACATATTCGCCGTTATACTTTGCTACTCCGGCGTTAAATATAAGTTCAGCGGGATATGGCACATCTGATGCTTTTAAAATAGGATTGCCGCTGTAACGTTTTATAACACCACTGCCATAAAGCGGCGGCGTCATCTTTTCATACATATTACTTTCTCCTTTTCACAAGTCTATCACTATAAATAACCCTTGTTATCTGCTCATTTTATCTATTGCTTCCCACAGACCATTTAAGTATGCAATACCTAACGCACGGTCATATAACCCATATCCCGGTCTTGCCTGTTCATCCCAAATCATCCTTCCATGGTCAGGACGTATATACCCATCAAAGCCCGTGTCATAATATGCTTTCATTATTTCAAACAAATCAAGAGATCCGTCGGATGAAAGATGTGAGCTTTCGTGAAAATTCTTTTCACCAAAGAATTTTATATTTCTTACATGTGCAAACGGTATTCTTCCCATCGCCGAAAAATGGCGTATTATTTCAGGAATATTATTATTTTTGTTTGCCCCAAGCGAACCGGTACAAAGGGTCAATCCATTACACGGGCTATCAACAAGCTTAACAATACGCTCCAAATTTTCCCGACAGGTCACTATCCTCGGAAGTCCATATACGCTCCAGGGGGGATCATCCGGGTGTATCGCCATTTTTACTCCGTATTTTTCGCAGGTAGGAATAATCCCCTCCAAAAAATATTTTAAATTGTCAAATAATTTTTCTTCTGTCATATCACGGTACTGACTAAGTATGCTTGTAAGCTCACTTAGTCTTTCCGGCTCCCATCCCGGCAGTGTAAATCCCTTTGAATTTTTATCCACACTTTTAACCAGTTCCACCGGATCAGAATCCTTTACCTTTTCATCCATATAACAAAGCGCATTTGAACCATCGTCAAGAGGATATGCCAAATCCGAACGAAGCCAATCAAATACCGGCATAAAATTATAGCAAATTACCTTCACGCCTGCTTCAGCCAGGTTTTTAATACATATATTATAATTCTCTATATACTTATCCCTTGTCTTAAGTCCCAGCTTTATATCCTCGTGAACATTCACGCTCTCTATAACCTCAAGTTCAAGCCCTGCATCATTAACCTCTTTTTTTAATTTCGCAATTGCATCTTTCTCCCAAACCTCGCCTACCGGCACATCAAACAGCGCGCCAACAACGCCGCTCACACCCGGTATCTGGCGAATCTGGGATAATTTTACCGAATCATTATCCGAGCCATACCATCGGAATGTCATTTTCATATTTTCTCTGCTCCTTTTTTGTTATAATATTACAATTTCTTTATGCATTTTTGCACTTTCATAAAAAGCACATAGCAGCCTTGCAGAATGCTTTGCTTTTTCAAAGCTTATATAATCGTCTGTATTATTCTTTATACTATCATAAAAACTTCTTATCACACGCGCATGTCCGCTGCCCCAGTAATCCTTACCGGTAATTTCACCGCTGTCTTTTGCAATAATTTTTGCCGAATCACCGTCAATTCTCCAAAGCATATTATCGGCATACCTTAATACCGTATTTTCAAAACAAAGTTCAAGCTGTATGGGTCTGTTTTGGGGAAAAGTATTAGTCGCATAAAATGTAGCCGTTGCGCCCTTAGAAAGAGTTAAATATGCATCTGCCGTATCCTCTGTTTCAATTATATCTTTTAAAACCTTAGATGATATTGTCGATCTCACTGCCTTAACATTTCCAAAATAGTCAATAAGGTCAAGTAAGTGTACCGCTTGATTTATTACTGTGCCGCCGCCTTCGGTTTCCCAGCGTCCGCGCCAAGGCTCACTTTTATAATATTTCTCATCTCTATGCCAATTCATAATACCGCTTATACCAATAAGCTTTCCTATCCCAGAATCGGTTTTTATAATATTTTTCATCTGGACAATGGAATTATTGGTTCTGTTCTGGAACATTATACAAAGCTTTTTATCAGTGTTATCAAGTGCTTTTTCAATAATATCAATTTCTTCTTTTTTAATACAAACGGGCTTTTCAAGCACAACATGCTTTCCTGCTTCAAGTGCCTCTGCCGCCATCGAAGCATGGAGGTAATGCGGTGTGCAAATATGCACAGAATCTATATTCTTATCCGCTATTACATTTTCAAAACTCCGGTATTCTTTTGCATCATAACGTTTTCCAAAATCTGCCACACGCTCTTCTTTTATATCGCACACGCCGTACAGCACAGCGCTGTCTAAGGCTTTTATTGCCTTTATATGTACCGGTGCAACCGTACCGCAGCCGATCACGCATACGCTTGTTGGCATAGCGTCTGCCTCCCCTTTTTTAATTAAAGCCTAATGTTTTTAGGTTATTATAACTTATCTTAAGGCTTTGTACAGGATCAAGGTGGCATATATCCTGTTCTACCATTGCCGCCTCGGTTCCTGCTTCATCACAAGCAGAGATTATATCCTGCCAGTCAAGATTTCCCTCCATTACTTCTGCAAACTCCGACTGGTTCTTATTCATTCTAAGGTCTTTAAAATGTACTACTCTTGCCCTCTTTCCTATCTTCCGAATAAAATCAGCAGGGTTTTG
>CALXUL010000064.1 GCA_944391635.1 uncultured Clostridia bacterium
CTTTATATGTCCTATTACATCCTCTACAGTATATCTTCCGCTTTTTAAATCTACAAGCTCCCCGCTGCAGCCGGGCGGTACCATAATCCTATGCTCTACAACGCCGGTTTCCTGGACAACGCCGAGAATATCACCCTCTTCTACTCTGCCGGGCTTCTGACTTGCAGTAAAATCCCACTTAACATCCCGTTTCAGCGCCGGAACACTCACACCGCGTTCAAGATTTGTTCCTGCCTTTTCCATAATTGCATCAAGCGGACGCTGTATTCCGTCATAAATACTTTTTATAAGCCCAGGTCCAAGCTCCACCGAAAGCGGCGAGCCGGTTGAAACAACTTCTTCACCCGGTCCAAGCCCTGATGTTTCCTCATAAACCTGTATAGACGCATCCTCGCCGTGCATTTCTATAATTTCACCTATCAGTCCTAACTTACTTACACGTACCACGTCATACATATTTGCCCCGCGCATACCGCCGGCTATTACCAGCGGTCCGGATACTTTTTTAATTACCCCGCTACTATTCACCATTTGCCTACGTTCCTTTCTCAGGCATTTAATCGTCGTTAAATATAATATCCGAGCCGACTGCCTGTTCGACATATTTTTTCACACAAGCCCTGCCAAAGCCGCTGCTTGTGCCAACCGACGGGATAGGTATTATCGCAGGCAAAAGTTCGCCGCGGTATTTTTCCATCTCATCGCGCATTTTTTCTATATACTGTTCCGTAATATAAATTATACCGTACCCGCTCTCAGCAAGCGTTTTAAGCTGCGCCCTTGCGCCTTCTGCATCGGTTTGCGCAAATATATCAAGTCCCAGCGCTGCAAATCCACAGATGCTGTCATAATCGCCTATCACACCGATTTTATACATACATATCACGCAGCCTTTCCCGTATAACCGTGTCACTAACCCCGTTTTCCTTACACGATAATATTATCCTTACAGTCTGTATTTCATAGCTTTTTCCGACCAAAAAAGCAAATATCGGCAAAAATCCAAAACTTCCGGCTTTTGCCCTTTTAACATACTCTATTTTTTTGTTATCGCACCAGCGCTCAAACGCACCTATTGACGATACATCCGCATCGCGGTAAAGTGATGTTATCGCATCTTTTATTTCCTGTTCCTGCAAGGCGCGTATAAGCCTTTCAGAGGACGGCGAGGGAATAAGCGCATTTTCTATAAACTGCTTTGATTTTCCTGTTGCCAAAGCCCGCCAAGCCGTTTTCATATTTACAATATCGCGCACAAGCTCTGCCCAGCCGATGAGAAATTCATTCTTTTCCTCTTTTGCTCTATCCAAAACCGCAATTACAGCACATTTATCAGCATAAATTTCGGCTAACTGTCCGTCCATTGTTGTGGTAAGAATATGGTAAGTTTGCTCTGCCGCGCCGCGTATAAAAGGCGGAAGAGCTGAAAAATCACCGTTTCTTATTGCTTCCTCAAAAACCTCCGGTTCAACTACCGACGGCTTTAATATCATATTTCTCCAATCCGCACCTGCCGCCTTCGCTTTAAATACCGTTTTCATATTATGGAAGTCATTCTCAAACAGCAAAATATCTATCGGCGCATCAGGCGGACATACTTCATACGCAATCTTCCAAGACGCTTCAAGTTCATTTTTCAGCAGAAGTTCATTTGTACTGCCTTCCCAGCCGCGGTTTCTTAATATATCTCTTGCCGCGGCACCGGTATCTGCCGCAATAAGCGACTGGATATCAGCATATGTCAGCATTTTATTTTCAAGTGTTTTTATATATGCAACAGCATATGCATACTCAACATCCTTCACGTCCATCACTCCTTGCAGCACATATTCGCTATGTCGGCAAGCTTATTGTATTTATCTTCAAATACAGCGTCAATCGTACAATTTTCCTCTACCCTGCCGTATCTTATTATAAAGCCTTCCGACGGCGCATCCTCCTTTGACAGAACCACATTGCCTTTTATCTTGCAAAGCCGCTTTATAAATTCTTCCGAAATCCGTGATTTATCCTTCTTGGAGAAAAGAATTTCACCGTCTCCGTCCTCAGCGCATGCGGCATAAATACTTGCCAAAACATCAAAATACTCGTCATCCGGCATTGACAAAATCCTTTTTTTTGCCTCCGCAATAATACTTTCTATCGCTTCATTTTTCGCTTCAAGAACAGCCTCGCGGCGTTTAGCACGAAGTTCGGCAAAAAACCGTTCCTCCTCGCGTTTTTTTGCCGCTTCAATATCATCATTACTGCGCGCTTTTACCTTCTCTATTTCGGCGCCGTACTCTTCTTGTATATCGCTGATATTATCCTCTGCCTTTTTATATATCTGTTCGGCTTTTTTTTCAGCGTCGCGGATTATCCTGTCTGTTATCAGCTCCAGTCCAGCCATTCCCATCTTCCTTTCATTCTCATATATTGATTACTATAAGGAAGGATACAATAAATCCTAAAAGCGCATAAAGTTCTATAAGTGATGCAGAAACGATAGCCTTTGAGCTTTCCTCTGGTCTTTTTGCGGTAAGATTAACACCCGTCGCACACACTCTGCCCTGTGAGCGCGCAGAGAAAAATCCGGCAATTGCAATCGGAAGACATGCCGCAAAATATGACAATCCTGTTGTAAGGTCACTTACCGGCTCGCCGCCCAGGATTCCTATATTAAGCAGCACCATTACGCCGACAATCAACCCGTAAAGTCCCTGTGTACCCGGCAAAAGCTGCAATACAAGCAGTTTACCAAACTTACTCGGGTCATCGGCAATAACTGCCGCAGCTGCCTCAGACGCTATTCCTACGCCCTTTGACGAACCCATACCTGCAAGACCTACCGCTGCTGCAACTCCTAAAAGTGCAAAAACCATACCCCAACTCATCATAATTAATCAATCCTTTCAATTTTTAAATTCATAATATTTTGTATCATATCTGAGCGGCTTATATTTTCTGCCGCCGCCCTCATAAAATTTCTGATAAAATTCAACATACTGCAGCCTGTTCGTATGAACATATGCACCCAGCATATTTATTGCAAAATTAAGCAGATGCCCAAATGCTGAAATTAACACAAACGATATAAAGCCAACTACGCTGTTTCCGCCAAGGCTGCCCAGCACATTCACCACCGACGCTATTACGCCGGTCGCAAGCCCCAATGCCATAAGTCTTGAATAGGAGAGCGCATCCCCCACGTAACTGGTAATATCATAAAGACTTAAAATCCCGCCGAACAGTTTCATAATAGGGTTCTTTTTATCACGTCCCTGCGTAAGAATCAGCCCGGCAGCACATACTGCCATCATTACAGCACCTATTGTTGTAAGCACTCCTATTCCAAGCCCCGCTCCTGCTGCAAGCACCATTGCGCCGAAAAGCAGGACAAACCAGAATCCCGTATCAAATACCGCGCCAAGCCTGTCAC